>NZ_JBMQUD010000107.1:0-3299 GCF_057359045.1 Adhaeribacter sp. | reverse complement strand
TGGTGCGAACGTCTTAAAAATATAGTTAAAGTATTTTCATATTAGGTTTTTTTGTTTATTTTCGGGTACGTTACCGCTGCCTCATAAGCCCTTATTTAGCTTCGTCTGGGCGGGAGTCCTGATAGAATAAACCTAGGTTTTCTTTAAGCCTTTTAAATTGTTTTCTTACCCGATTTATATAAGCAGAATAATATCTAAGAATCTATTTTATGCTGGTTAAAAGGTACTTGTTGGTAATATTATGGGCTGTATTAGCCATAATGCAGGTAAGCGCCCGGCCAACCGACGATTCTGTAACCACCATTTCTATCACGGCTATTGCGGGTATGCAGTACGATTTGGCCCGCTTTCAGGTAAAACCCGGTGCCCGCGTAAAGTTAATATTTAGCAACGCCGATGATATGAGCCATAATTTACTCATAACCGCGCCGGGTGCCCGGTTGATGGTGATTAAAGCTGCGCAGCAACTGGAAGAAAAAGGACCGCTGCTGGGGTATATTCCTAAAACGCCGCAGGTATTGTGGGCGGTGCCGGTTATTTCACCCAACCAAACCAAGGCAATTACCTTTACCGCGCCGCAAAAGCCAGGCGTGTATCCGTACGTGTGCACCTATCCGGGCCACGGCTATATTATGTACGGAGCCATGTACGTGGCCAACAGTAATAACCTGCCGGATATTAAAACCGATGATAATATTCCGGAGGCCCGGCGCGTAGAAAATATAAACGCCATGGCGGCTAGTGTTACCGGTAAGCCAACGGCCCACGCGAATCATACCACCGAAAAGCCTGCCGCGGCGCACCCGTATACGCCGGTAGCGCCTTATTTGTACCGCGTTTTTATGGATGATGCTAGTCCGGCCGCGATTGCGGTAAGTTTACCCCAGGATATTTCGTATTGCTGGGATGCCGGTACCTGCCGGTTACGTTACGCCTGGCGTGGCGGCTTTGTCGATAATTCTGCCCTTTGGAAAGGGCATGCCGATGCCGTAGCCAAAGTAGTTGGTACTGTTTTTTACCGCGATAATGCTACTTACCCATTCCGGATTGGCAAAGTAGGAGAAGTACCCGAAGTGGAATACAAAGGTTACCGCTTAATAAACCGCTACCCCGAGTTTCACTACAGCCTAAACGGAACGGAGGTTTACGAGCTCATCCAACCCAAAGCCGATGGCAACGGCTTAATCCGCACTTTCCGACTGCCAAATGCGGTTAAAACCATTTGGTTTGACCCGGGGGTTACCGATGGTGCGGTAAAATTTGATGCCTCCCAAGGAAAATGGGAAAACGGTAAACTAAAGCTGTCGGCCAAAGAAGCCCAGGAATTTACCCTAACCATGACCCATTACGCGCTGGTTTTTAACAATAAAAAGAAGAAATAGCCCATGAAATTGCCGGTAAATCTGCTTCTTTTTTTAACCTTGCTCCTAAGCACCAGCGGCATACCGGCTACCGATATTCCGGCGCAGCCGGCTTATACCATCGAAAATATTCAGCTACCCGAAGGCTTAACCGGCGAAACCGGCGGCCTGAATTTTTTACCCGATGGCCGCTTGGTAGCATGCTTTATCCGGGGCGAAGTAATGATTTACAACCCGGTTACAAAAGTGTGGAAATTATTTGCCGAAGGCTTGCACGAGCCTTTAGGCATTCAGGTGGTAAACGAATCGGAATTTATTGTGATGCAGCGGCCCGAGCTAACCCGTATTAAAGATACCAACGGCGACGGCCAGGCCGACCATTACGAAAATATTACCGACGATTTTGGCATTTCGGGCAATTACCACGAGTTTAATTACGGTCCGGTAAAAGATAAAACGGGCAACCTGTATATCAGCCTGAATACGGCGTCGCCGGGCGGCGCTATCCGGCCCGAACTTCGGGGCAAACTAAATAAACTAGGCCGCGATACCATTCCGGGCTTGTACCAGATGTTTTCGGCGGTGCCTTACCGGGGCTGGGTCATGCAAATAACACCCCAGGGCCAACTGGTACCATATGCTTCCGGGTTGCGTTCACCCAACGGCTTGGGTTTTGATTTGGACGGAAATTTATTTGTAACCGATAACCAAAGCGATTGGGTCGAAACCAGTACGTTGTACCATGTTCAGGCCGGCAAGTTTTACGGCCATCCGGCTAGTTTGGTCTGGCAAAAAGATTGGAAAAGAGGCAATCCCTTTGTAATTCCGGAACCCGAGTTAGATAAAATGCGCACCAAAGCGGCCGTGTTGTTTCCGCAAGGCATTATGGCCAATTCGCCTACCCAACCCTTATGCGATGCTACCGGCGGTAAATTCGGGCCGTTTGCCGGCCAGTTGTTTGTCGGCGAAATGAACCGCGACCGGATTATGCGGGTAATGCTGGAGCGTGTGGGCGGTGAGTTACAGGGCGCTTGTATTCCGTTTATCGATGCCCAGGGCTTGCGCAAAGGCAATAACCGCTTAGCATTTGCTCCCGACGGCAGTTTGTGGGTAGGCCAGATTGCTTTTGGCTGGGGCGGCGACCGGGGCATTCAGCGGATCTCGTTTACGGGTAAGCCGCCCGTGGATGTATATAGCATGAACCTGACTGCCTCCGGGTTTGATTTAACGTTTACCCAGCCCTTAGAAGAAACTGCCGCTAAAAATCTGGCTAATTATCACTTCCGCCATTATTATTATCCTTATCATAAAAAGCCTAAAACCGAAGGCGTAGACCAATCTATTCAGGCCGATATCCAGGACGTGCCGGTCAAGAATATTCAGTTGTCACCGGACCGGAAAAAGGTATCGCTTACGCTGGACAATTTAAAAGCCGGCTACGTGTACGAATTAAAACTGGGCGATATTAAGAATACCGCCGGTGCGCCGCTGGCGAATAAACTTATCTGCTACACGCTAAATAACTTAAAAACAGGTAAGCTATGAAGCGGCGAAAATTTATTACGGGTGCTACTTTATCGGCTGCCGGGTTGCTGCTCTCGGGCAATATTAACGGCGCTAACCGGGTAAATAATCGGGCAGCATTAAGCAGAGATGAAGTAACAGCGGCTACTGACAATATTTACAGAGAAGTTAAAAAATACCGCAAAATAGATGCATATGCCAATGCTTACCCCAATAGTAATCTGGCCAAAATCCAGATAGAAATGGCCGATAAACTGGGCATCGAAAAGTTGTTTATCGCCTTGCCCATGGTAGATAAAAAATGGACACCGCCAGAGTTCCGGGAAGCGAATGATTTGGTTATAAAGGCGGTGCAGCAATACCCCGACCGGCTGGTGGGGCAGCTTACCCTAAACCCAACTTACCCAAAAGAGG
>NZ_JBMQUD010000106.1:0-3401 GCF_057359045.1 Adhaeribacter sp. | reverse complement strand
ATTCTTCATCCAAAACAAGAGTACCCAGATAAGTACAACCAGGAAAAACCCAATAAGTACCAGCAGAAAGATTGCATAAAAAATCCAAAGGTCACTCCAGAATTTTTGCTCGAAAGCGATTGCTAGTAAAAAAGGATTGAGCTCAGGAATGATAACTTAAAAATGGTCATGTTAATTATACTGGCCTTCTTGCACCTTTATTTATTTGCTTTAACCCAGGCATCTATGTTTGTATTTAGCGCTATTTCGTATACATGCATCCAATCGCTATTGACGGTGCCGGCCGCTAAATGTTTATGTCCGTTAGAATCTAATTGATAATTTGTGGGGTTGGCTAACCGGGTTTTAAAGAATACCTTTTCATAATTATTTCTTATTTGTTCAAACCCTGCTGCATAATCTTGTATTTTCTGTAGAGCTGCGAGCTTGCCGGCGCCCGAGTCTTCTTTGTCATAAGCAGAAAGCAACAACAGCATATTAGCCGGATATATTTGCAATTCATTCATTTGCTTCAGGAGCGCTAAAGCATATTCATTCCGGCGAACTAATTTTTCGGCTTTATTTATTCTTTCCTTTATTAATTGGTAACGGGAGACTTCTTTCTGGGCTTGGGCAATTTTCTCCTGATAGGTATTATGCCAGGCCCCAACATTTTTAGCATTCGGTAAATTAATTAAATCCAGGTTATATGGGTATTGATTTCTATTGCCTTTATGGGTTAAAGCTTTATCCCAGAAACCTAATGACTGCTCTAGTAAATCCTGGAATTCATACTCTGGGTTACTTAAAGACGGAGCATAAAACCGGTGCCGGAACATGGCGTTATAAGCATCTGCGGGTACATCTTCGTAATTCCAGGCCAGCGCAGCAGAATTAAAAATGCCACGCCACATGGTTTCAAAGTGCGGGGAAGAATCTTCCCAAACCGTACACAAAATACCATCCATTTGCTTGTCGGAAGCCAGCCGGGTAAAATTTTTAATAGCATTAAAGTTAGATTGGTTGCGGGGCAACATGGGCCACCTATTCTGCGCGGCGGTGGCGGCCATTACTTTTAAATTATGTTTTTTATACCAATCTATTGCGTTTCTATTACCCAAAATATCCGGATGCTCATAATTCCAGCGCATGTAAATACAATCTTTCGGAAATAAATGGATGTTCTCGCTCAACTTACTTTCATTTGCCTGCCAAAGAGCCGTTACTTCGTTTTCTGGTATTTTAGCGTTTCCGGTAGTGCCGTATAAACCCGCTATTTTAAATAGCATATCGTCCCAGAAAATTGGAATACGGTTGTGCTGCCGGGCGTATTCGCATACTTTATTCAGCCAGTACATTTGCAACTCTAAAGGTTTTTTACCCGATTTTTTAGCCAACTCCGACATACCCAAGCCGCCCACTTCGTCGCCACCAACGTGCAGGTATTTGCCGTGCGGGGTGGCGGCAATGGCATCGTCGTACAAAGCAAATTGCAATTTATAAGTATCTGGGTTTAAAGCGTCAAAAGACCAGTCGGACTTTGGATTGTCGCGTAAATGCTTGTATTGCTCGTGTTTTAAGATAAAGGAGGCGTGCCCCAGACCTTGTACCAACGGGCTTATTTCTATATTCCGTTCGTGGGCATACCGGCTAATAGCAGCAAATTCTTCTACCGAAATAGCATGGCTTGCGCCAACCACAGGAGCCTGGGTATAACGCAGTTTATCTTCGAATTCAAAAATAATGGCATTAACTTTTACTTGGGCCAAACGGTCGATTACTTCGTAATAATAATTTCCGACATCTAAATGGTGCTTTATATCAATGTGCACTCCCCGATAGGCTAGTTCCGGGTAATCGGTGATTTTAACGGCCGGAATGGTAATTTGTCCGTCGCGGGAATCTTCCAATAATTGATTTAACGTTTGGCAACCGTAAAATATACCAGCCTGTCCTTTAGCTGTAATATGAGCGTTTCCGTTTCTAATCTCCAACCAATATCCTTCCAATGACGGAATATTTACATTGGGATTTATTTCTAAAACCAGCAAGCCTTTGCCGGAAGCAGCCGAAAGCGGCAAGGCCTGCAATAAGCCGGTAAGAAGCGGTTTTTGCGCCTTGCCTTTTAGCTGAATGCCTTGCAAAGAAGTAAAGTTGATGCCTTTACCCGAAAGTAGTTCCGTTTTTTGCGGTTGGGGCAATAATTTAAACTGCCGGTTAAAATCAGCTAAGCCCGCTCCATATATATTCGTAGAAAATAGAAGAAGCAGCCATAACAATTTACAGTAAACCTTTTTCAAAATCTTATCCGTCTTAAAATATAAATAGTAATTCACAATAATTTAAAGCTAAAAAACCTAGCCGCCTGGATAAATTAACAAATTGTAGGTATCCTATACTTCTAAGCTAAATTGAATTTTTAACTTTTTTTAGTTAGCACGTAATTGGTGCCGTAGGGATAGCGTTGCGGCCGGGAAAGCATTTTATTTGCTTCTACGTTACCAGTAAATTGTTCTTTTTTGGGGTCCCAGTACAACTTACCGGGCACTTTCATGGCAATATGGGCCAGCAAACAGGCGCTGCAAGAGCGGTGAGCCACTTCGGCCGGACTTATGGTTTCTTTTTTGTTCTGAATACAATCTAACCAGTTGCCGTGCTGCTCCGGGCTTTCGTACAGGTGTGTTTCTTTGGGGCCGATAACAGAGGTTAATATTTTTGGGTCGCTGGCCGTAAAAGCTTCATTTTTTTTACCGGCACCATTTGGGTCCGAGGCGGTTACACCGCCTTCACTGCGGGTTACAAAAATCCAGCCGTTAGTTCCTTCAAATTTTATTCCGTTCGGGTTTTGGCTGTTCATGATCATATTTACGCCGTTGGCATATTTGGCCTGTACTTCGTAATCGCCGTGTACCGTCCATAAACCTTTTTTCGGGAAGTCGGCGCGGGCTTCTATTTCTATTGGTCCGGTTAACTCGGTATCCATGCCCCAATGCGCAATATCTATGTGGTGCACGCCCCAACCGGTAATCATACCGGCCCCAAACTGCTCGCATCGCAACCAACCCGGCCGGGAATTAACATCTTTTTGGGAGTGTACGCGGTCTTGGGTATAATAAATATAAGGCGTAGAACCCAGCCACATGTCGTAATTCAGATTTTCCGGCAAGGGCATTTCGGTGGTATTGCCGCCGGCGGGGTCCGAAGGCAAACCCACGTGAATAGTTTTTAATTTACCAATGCGGCCATTCCGGACCAACTCGCAGGCTTTTTTAAACTGTGGCCAGGGGCTAACCGAACGCTGTTGGCTACCCAACTGAAATGTAACGCCTGATTTACGCACGGCATCGCTCATTTGCCGGCCTTCTTCAATGGTGAGTGAGGTTGGTTTTTGCAGATAAATGTGTTTACCGGCCAGCGCCGCT
>NZ_JBMQUD010000105.1:0-5234 GCF_057359045.1 Adhaeribacter sp. | reverse complement strand
TTTTTCTGGTCCGGGCGCTATTTCAACGACATGAACAGTCGCGAAACGCTGGTTACCGAATTAAACGTGCTGGGCGATTTCGACCCGATTATTCCGGATGAATACCAGAACTGCGAGTACCTGATGCTGGGTAACCTGGCACCGCAGGTACAGCGCACCGTAATCGAACGGTTACAAAAGCGCCCGAAACTGATCGTAATGGATACCATGAATTTCTGGATGGATATTGCTTATGATGAGTTGGTGAAAACAATTGCGCTGGTAGATGTGCTGTCCATCAACGACGAAGAAGCCCGCCAGTTATCCGGAGAATATTCGCTGGTGAAAGCCGCCCGTAAGATTATGGCCATGGGCCCGAAATACCTGATTATCAAAAAAGGCGAACACGGCGCCCTGCTTTTTGGCCAGAGCGAAATATTTTATGCGCCGGCCCTGCCGCTGGAAGATGTATTTGACCCTACCGGGGCCGGCGATACGTTTGCGGGTGGTTTTATTGGATATTTGGCCAAAGCCGGAGATGTAAGCTTTAACAGCATGAAGAGCGCCGTTATTCATGGTTCGGCCATGGCCTCTTTCTGCGTAGAAAAATTTGGTACGGAGCGGATCGTAAATTTAAGTCAGGAGGAAATTGATGCCCGGGTACAAATGTTTGCGGACCTGGTACGTTTTTAAGTAAATAAATTAGAATACGAGCGAAAGCCTGCGGACTAGAAGTCTGCAGGCTTTTTTGTTTTCATCAGTTTAATCAATAGCCGTAAAAAGGATATTTGGTTTTAAAAATTGAGTAATTCTACTCAAGAAAAATATAAGTAAAGTTTGGCTGGCTCATCTGCCTTTTTTGTTTTATTCTGACTTTCCCCTGTTGTTCGATTATCTTTTTATTGGTAGTAGAAATCAACTCGTTCCGGATTTTCCTATAGCTTCCCTAACTGTCGATTGTAGTCAAATGTAAACCTCTTACCTTCTTTTTCCAGCTGAATTTAGCCGGATAGTGTCGAAAAATAGGTTCAACTAAGTTCGGTTAAACTCAATAAATCCCCTTTTGCCTAAATAATGAAAAGGATTAGAATTTCAGGTATCTAATAAATTGGTTCAAAATCTGAAATATCTCAAAGAATACCTCAAATTTTAATGTGGTTTTATAGAAAAACATAAATTTTATAAAAAAGAAGTTAAAAAAATAATCATGTATACTAGAATTGAGTATTTTTACTCAACAATAGGTTAAAAAATAAAGGAGATAGTTTTAAAAGAGGTGTTTTCCCGATAGAAGGGTTCAAAATTAAACCCTAAAGTTGAAAAAGCAACGATATTTTAAAGTTAAGGCCTGAATTTCTAACTAAATATCTTTAGCAGGAGCGGAAACTCCTGGTAGGGCAATAATTAAAGGTTCATTTTATAATTATTTTTTAAGACTTAAAACCTATGAGCAGTTCTCCCGCACATCCGCAACGTGTAGTTGTAATAGGCAATGGCATGGTTGGCTATAAGTTTTGCGAAAAGTTAGTAGCAAAAGCCCAGCCCGGTTCCTATCAGGTAACTGTCTTCGGCGAAGAGCCCCGGCCCGCTTATGACCGCGTACACCTAAGTGCTTATTTTTCCGGCACCACTGCCGAAGAATTAACCATGGCTCCCGTTTCGTGGTACGAGCAAAACAATATTAACCTGCATTTAGGCGAGTTGGTTACCGGCATCGATACTACCCGCAAAATAATCACGACGCATAAAGGAGAATCCATCAGCTACGATAAATTAGTTCTAGCTACCGGTTCCAGTGCTTTTGTCCCGCCCATTAACGGGGTAGAAAAAGAAGGGGTATTTGTATACCGCACCATCGAAGACCTGGATACCATGCTGGCATACGCGCCCAAAGCCAGAACAGCCGCGGTAATTGGTGGTGGTTTGCTCGGGCTGGAAGCGGCCAAAGCAGCCATGGATATGGGCCTGACCACGCACGTAATAGAATTTGCTCCCCGGTTAATGCCGCGGCAATTAGACCAGGCTGGTTCCGATATGCTGAAAAATAAATTGGAAAGTCTGGGCATCAGCATTCATTTAAATAAAAGTACTACCGCTATTCTGGGCGAACCCGGTGTGCAGAAAATGACTTTTGCCGACGGCGGCGAGCTGGACGTGGATATGATAATTGTATCGGCGGGTATTAAGCCGCGGGATGAGTTAGCCATGAAAGCCGGCCTGTCGGTAGGTCCGCGGGGTGGTATTCTGGTGAATGATGCCTTGCAAACCTCCGACCAAAATATTTACGCCATTGGCGAATCGGCGCTGCACAGCAGTATGATTTACGGTTTGGTAGCACCCGGCTACGACATGGCTGAAACGGTGGTAACTAACCTGGTGGGCGGCGAAAAAACCTTTAAGGGTTTTGATATGTCTACCAAACTGAAATTAATTGGCGTAGATGTAGCCAGCTTCGGCGATCCGTTTATCTCGGAGCCGAATGCCCGCACCATTGTTTTCGAAGACCGTATTAAAGGGATTTACAAGCGCGTAAATATTTCGGAAGACGGTAAATATTTATTGGGTGGTATTTTAGTTGGCGAAGCCGCTAACTACAATATGCTGCTGCAAACGGTACAAAACCGGATTGTGGTGCCACCAGATTCGGAAGATTTAATCCTGGGCAGCCGGGGTGGCAGCAGTGAGTCTGCGGGAGCCGGGGTGTTGAGCTTACCCGAAGAAGCCACGATTTGTTCCTGCGAAGGGGTGAGCAAAGGAACTATTTGCTCTTCCATTAAAGATGAAAAACTGTGCGATGTAGCCAGTATAAAAAAATGTACCAAAGCCGGCACCAGTTGCGGCGGGTGCGTACCAATGCTCGGCGATTTACTTAATGCTACCCTGAAGGAAATGGGCCAGGAAGTAAAGCAGGTTTTGTGCGAGCACTTCCAGTATTCCCGCCAGGAAATTCTGGACATCGTAAAAGTAAACAATATTCGCACCTTCGATGAATTAATCAGTCACCATGGCAAAGGCGATGGCTGCGAAGTGTGTAAACCAGCCGTAGCATCTATATTAGCCAGCACCTGGAACGAACTCATCTTAAAACAAGCTACCATCCAGGATACCAACGACCGCTACCTGGCTAACATTCAGAAAGGCGGAACTTACTCGGTAGTTCCTCGGATTGCCGGTGGCGAAATAACCCCCGAAAAACTGATTGTTATCGGGCAGGTTGCGGCTAAATACGGCCTGTATACCAAAATAACCGGTGGCCAGCGCATCGATATGTTCGGTGCCCGGGTAGACCAACTGCCGGATATCTGGGAAGAACTGGTAAACGCCGGTTTTGAGAGCGGCCACGCCTACGGCAAAAGCCTGCGTACCGTAAAAAGCTGCGTTGGTTCTACCTGGTGCCGTTATGGCTTGCACGATTCAGTAGGCTTTGCCATTCAGGTAGAAGAGCGGTATCGGGGCCTGCGGTCGCCGCATAAACTAAAAGGCGGCGTATCGGGTTGTGTACGCGAATGTGCCGAAGCCCAATCGAAAGACTTTGGTATTATTGCCACCGAAAAAGGTTGGAACCTGTACATCTGCGGCAACGGTGGTGCCAAACCCCAGCACGCCCAACTCTTCGCTACCGACCTCGACACCGAAACCTGCCTCCAATATTTAGACCGGTTCCTGATGTTCTACATTAAAACGGCCGAACCCCTTAACCGCACCGCCACCTGGCTGAATAAAATGGAAGGCGGCATTGAATATTTGCGGCAGGTTATCATCGAAGACTCTTTGGGTATTTGTGCCGACTTGGAACGCGAAATGGAATTTATGGTAGATACCTACGCCTGCGAGTGGAAAGAAGTGGTAAACAACCCCGAGTTACGCAAGCGGTTCCAGCACTTTGTGAATACCCCCGAACCAGACCCATCCATCAATTTCCGGCCCGAGCGCGGACAGAAAGTGCCGGTAATCTAAACTAATTATCACTTTTTTTAGCCTAAATAAGGTGGCCTGAAAGGCCACCCCGGGCTAACTTTTTCCTAAAAAATCAGAGATAAAAAATAAATACAGCTATGTTAAGCACACAAAACCCCGATACCCGCTCCTCAGAAGTTACCTATTGGTTTAAAGCGGCCGAAGTAAGTGCTTTCCCCGCAGACGGTGGCGCATGTGTAAAATACCAGAACCAGCAGATTGCCGTGTTCAACTTTGCCCGGCGCAACGAATGGTATGCCTGTCAGAATATGTGTCCGCACAAGCAACAGATGATACTCGCCCGCGGCTTAGTGGGAGACCAATGCGGAGAGCCCAAAGTAGCCTGCCCTTTTCACAAAAAAACCTTCTCCCTGATTACCGGCGAAAACCTGAACGGCGAGTGCTACGAGATTCAAACGTACCCCGTGAAAGTAGAAGATGGCTTCGTGTACATCGGGATATCAGAATAAAATAATTAGCAACCACAGCTTAAAAGAAAAAGATGAAAGCAGTCTCAACTCCTAAAGTAGGCAAGGCCTCCCGTATTAACCTATTCAGTTTGGCAACGCCGCACATGCGTACGTTTCATGTTACCTGGTTTGCCTTCTTTCTGTGTTTTTTCGGTTGGTTTGGCGTGGCCCCGCTCATGCCTATTATCCGCGAAGAACTAGCGCTAACCAAATCTCAGATTGGTAATATTTTGATTTCCTCGGTAGCCATCACCATATTTGCCCGGCTGTTAATTGGCTGGCTTTGCGATAAGTTTGGCCCCCGGATTACCTATACTTACATCTTACTATTGGGCTCCCTGCCGGTAATGTGTATTGGCCTGAGTAACAGCTACGAATCGTTTTTATTGTTCCGGTTGGCCATTGGCGTAATTGGGGCTTCTTTCGTGGTTACCCAGTTCCATACCTCTATGATGTTTGGGCCTAACGTGGTGGGTACCGCCAACGCTACTACTGCCGGTTGGGGCAATATGGGCGGCGGCGTTACCCAGATTATTATGCCCCTGATTTTTGCCGGTTTTGTCGGCTTAGGTTTTGTAGAAGCCAGCGCCTGGCGGTATGCCATGGTGGTACCGGGGGTGATGCTTTTCCTGATGGGTATTGCCTATTACAAATTTACCCAGGATACGCCCGAAGGTAACATAGCCGACCTGAAAAAGTATGACCCGGAATACCGCCTGAAAGCCGCCGAAGCCAAAGGCGCTTTCTGGAAAGCCTGCAAAGATATCCGGGTGTGGATGCTGTTCTTAATCTACGGCGCCTGCTTCGGTATCGAAATTACCATCGATA
>NZ_JBMQUD010000104.1:0-58329 GCF_057359045.1 Adhaeribacter sp. | reverse complement strand
TGGTATTTTTGGGAGAAAGCCGGCATGGCGCTATTAAATTGTTTGGCCGTAAAGTTGGGCGGCAGCAGCACAAAGGTTTCCTTGTTGCTGTCAATCCAGCCCCAATCGTCTTCGGGAAACTCGGGCCGGATTATTTTATACGTGCTCAGCGATACCAACATGTTTGCTTTGGTATCGGTATTTTCTGGGAAATCTTGCAGTAAGCCGGTTACTTTAAGCGTAGTTTTATGATTAACCTTGATGAATTTGCCAATGGGGTTCTCTCGCCCGAAATATTTTGTAGCCCACTTTTGGGTCAGCACCACTGTTTTGGGTTCTGCTAAGGCATATTCCGGGTTGCCGGCCAACCATTGGTAATCGAATATTTTAAACCAGGTGGGGCTCACAAAACTAATGCTTTCTTTTTCCAGGTAACGTTGGGGAGCATTTTGTTCGGTGCCGGGTATTTCCACGGTCAGGGCCTGGTTCCGGATAATAAAAGCGGTGGTGTTTATCTGTGGAAAATCGTTTTGAATGGCAGCCGCCATCGGAAAAGGGCTGCCGGGTCCGTACTCAATGCTGCCGTCTTCGAGATGCAAATCGGTAACTACGCGGTAAATACGGTCGGCATTGGTATGGTAGCGGTCGGTACTCAGGTGAAATTTAACCAGCAGAAAAATCAGAATCGCTCCCGTAATACCCAGCGATAACCCCAAAATATTAATAACCGAATGACTCCGGTGCCGCAGCAGGTTGCGCAACGCTATTTTCAGGAAATTGTACAACATGTTATTTTCTTGCTATAGAACACGACACATAACTAATAAATATAACCACCCCCGAACCCCTCCTAAATCAAAAGGGGAACTCGGCCGCCGTCGCCGCTAATACTTCGCCCAATAGTTTATGTCGTTGTTCTTAAATGTTACTGGTTAAACTAAATTAATCCTTAATTAAGCTTGCTACAATAAAACCTATATTCCCAAAATAAGTCGAAATGCTGGGAAAGCTTGGTGGTTATTTGGTTATTCTGGCTAATCCCATCAGTACACAAGTATTTACCTCCTATTTACTTACTCACTTCGCAATGATTTTACCGGGTTGGCTACCGCCGTCCGGATGGCCTGGAAACTGATGGTGAGCAAGGCAATGAGTAAGGCCCCTAAACCTACCAGGCCAAATACCCACCACCCAATGGCGGTGCGGTATTCAAAATCGCGGAGCCATTGCTGCATGGCCCACCAAGCCACTGGCCAGGCAATCAGGTTGGCTATAAATACCAGTTTCAGGAAATCGCGGGAGAGCAAGGCTACAATATTGGTTACCGTTGCGCCTAATACTTTTCGGATGCCAATTTCTTTTTTGCGCTGCTCGGCGGTAAACGTAGCCAAGCCAAACAAGCCCAGGCAAGCCACAAAAATGGTCAGCCCCGCAAATATGGCCAGAATACGACCTACCTTTTGCTCGGCGGCGTACGTTTGGTTAAACCGTTCGTCCAGAAATGAATACACAAAAGGCTCCTCGGGGTTTAAAGACGCCCACTGTTTTTTTAGCGTAGTCAGCAAGCCGGCGGTGTCAGCGGTTTTGGTTTTTACAATCAGGGTACCGGCATTATTGCCCAGGGTCATTATTAGCGGCGAAATGCGCTCGTGCAACGATTTAAAATGAAAGTCCTGGATTACCCCGATTACCCGGAATTTTCTTTTGCTGCCTTGCTGGGTAGTGGTGGTAAAGGTTTGGTTTAGGGCGTTTTTATCCCAGCCAAAAGCCTGGGCAGCCGTTTCGTTTAATATGGCACTGGCGGTATCGGAGGCAAAATCTTTCGAGAAGTTACGTCCGGCTATAAGTTGCATGCCCAGCGTCGGAATATATTGGTCATCTACGTCGTAGCGAAGCGTTTTAATTTGTTGGGCCGCATCCTCGCCGGGATACACGAAAAAATTATTATTGTTGGTGGGGCCCGCCGGCAAATACCCCGACATGCTTACCCGCACTACCCGCGGGTCTTGCAGAATTTGCTGTTGGAAAATTGCTTCCTGCTGGCCCAGCATATACGTTTCGGGCAGCACCAGCACCTGGTCTTTGTTGTAGCCTAATTTAACATTTTGGATATACCGGAGCTGCTGATACACTACCGTGGTACTTACCAGCAAGGTAATAGAAATGCAGAACTGAAAAACCACCAGTCCGCTCCTAAAGCTTAAGCTGTTTTTGCCGGTGGCCAGCGTGCCCTTGAGTACGGTAACCGGCCGAAACCCCGAAAGAACAAAAGCCGGGTAGCTGCCCGCCAACACCCCAACTAGTAAGCCAAACAGCACCAGGCCCGGTACCAGCCAAAAATTAGCCAGGGGCGGCCAGCTTAGGTTTTGACCAGCCAGTTGGTTAAATACCGGCAGAGCCAGGTTCACCAGCAAAATGGCCAGCACCAAAGAAATAATGGTTAGCAGCATAGATTCCAGCAGAAATTGCCAGACCAACTGCCCTTTAACCGAGCCCAGTACTTTCCGGATGCCCACCTCGCGGCCTCGTTTGGCAGCCCCGGCCGTAGAAAGATTCATGAAGTTGATGCAGGCAATGAGCAGCATAAAAACCGCAATGGCCCCAAAAATGTAAACGTATCGTACATCGCCCCGCGGCCCCAGGTCGTTCATAAAATCGGAGTGCAGGTAAATATCGGTGAGGGGCTGCAGAAACAAACCAATATCGTTGCCTTTGGCCCGGAACTGCGCCAGGCTGGTACCCATGCCTTGTTGCATTTGCGGCCCGATATATTTCTCTATCACCTGGGGCAATTTAGCCTCTAGTTGTTTGTAATCGTAACCTTTGGGCAGCACCAGGTAAGTATAATAATTAGAGCCCATCCACGACGGCGATTTGGCTTCTGGTAAACTGGCCATCGAAGCAAAAATATCAAAACGAAAATGGGAGTTGGCGGGGATGGTGGCTATTACCCCGGTTATTTTACAGGAATTATTCGTGCCTTTAAAAGTTAACACTTTGCCCATGGGGTCTTCGTCGCCGAAATATTTTTGGGCCACCGCCTCGGTAATAACTACTGTATTGGGTTGCAGCAAAGCTGTTTTGGGGTCGCCCTTCCGGAAAGGGAGCGTAAACACCTGAAAAAAGTTAGCATCGACGAAGGCAAAACTATCTTCCCGAAACGATTTATTCCCGTAGGTAACCCGGGGCATGCCGTAATCACGTAAGCGGGTGGCAGCCTCCACTTCAGGGTAATCGGCCAGAAGCGCCTGCGCCACCGGCGGCATTACGGTGGCTTCGTTTAACTTTTCGCCCTGCACCTGCCCCCGGAAAATTACCCGCACCATGCGGTCGGCCTTCTCGTTAAAGCGGTCGTAGCTTAGTTCGTGCCCCACAAAAAGCATAATTATTAAACAGGTGGCAATGCCAATGGCTAGGCCCAGAATATTAATAGCCGAAAAGGCTTTGTGGCGCCACAGGTTGCGGAAGGCAATTTTTAAATAATTTTTAAACATGGCGGATAAAATTAAAATGTCTTCATCAGGATTTACCCTGTTTATTTGTTGCTGATAATTTGAGCTGGTTGCTTATTCATCTTTAAGGCTATGCGCCGGATTAACGCGCGCGGCTTTGGCGGCTTGCAGGCCCACGGTTAACCAGGCAATAATTAAAGCCCCTAGCCCGGCTCCAAGAAAATACCACCACGCTAAATTTATCCGGTAGGCAAAGTTATTTAGCCAGTGCCGGGTGGCTAACCAACTCAGGGGTAAAGCCACGAAAATAGCAACCAGAACCAGTTTCGTAAAGTCGCCGGAAAGCAGGTAAACAATGTTTAAGCTACTGGCACCTAATACCTTCCGAACGCCAATTTCTTTCCGTCTTCTTTCGGCGGTAAAGGCGGCTAAGCCAAACAAACCCAAACAGGAAATAAGAATAGCCAAGCCCGCAAAGTACCTTGATAAAGCCGAAACCCTTTGTTCTGCTACATACAAGGCCTGATAATCCTGGTCCAGAAATTTATAATCGAAAGTGAAGCCCGGGTTAAATGTTGCATACAGGTCTTGGAGTTTACCAATAGCTTCTTTTTCTTTTCCGGCCCCTATTTTAACCATGATGGCGTGAGTTTTCTGAGGTTCTAACTTAAAAAACAGGGGTTTTACATTTTCATGGAGCGATTCAAAATGAAAGTCTTCGGTTACGCCCACAATTTCCAGGTCTTGGCCCCATAAGTTAACTTTTTTACCGATTGGGTCTTTAAGCCCCATAGCCGCAATAGCAGCCTGGTTAAAAATAATCTTTGACTCATCGGTGGCAAAATCCTTGGAAAAGGCCCGGCCGGCAGCCATTTGGATGCCCAGGGTTTGAATCAGGTCATAATTAGCTCTTATCATTTCGAAGGCCGTATTTTCTTCCGGATTCTTGCCTGCCCAATCCAAACCACCGGTCGTATTGTGGCTCCCGATAATACTGCGGCCTACGCTGGCGGCATTTACAACGCCGGGTATATTTTTTACTTCCGCCAGAAAGGCATCTTGTTTTTGGTAAAGGCTACCATCTTTCACAAAAAAGAGTAGATTGTCTTTGTCGTAACCCAGGCGTTTGGTCTGGATGTATTCTATTTGTTTGTAAACAACCACAACCGCCACTATCAGCATCACGGATAACGAAAACTGAAATACCACCAGCCCTTTGCGGATGAATATTTCGCCGAGAGAATGCGGCAACTTGCCTTTTAATACTACAATTGGCCGAAAACCCGATAAGTAAATGGCCGGATAGCTACCGGCTACTAATCCGGTAATTACCGTAATACCCAGAAAGACTGCTATCAGGGTAGTATTAATGGGTAGGGCAAGCTGTTTACCGGTAATCTGATTAAATTGAGGTAGCAAAAGCATAACCAGTAAGATAGCTACACCTAAGGACACCAAAGCCATTAACAACGACTCGCCCAGGTACTGAAAAATAAGGGTACGCCGGCTGGCGCCTATTACTTTCTTTACCCCTACTTCTTTAATCCGGCGGGTTGCTTTGGCCGTGGATAAATTCATAAAATTAATGCAGGCAATGAGCAGGATGAAAATGGCGACAATAGCAAAGAGCTTTACATACACGATTCTGCCGCCCGCTTGCACGCCGTTTTCGTAGTTGCCATACAAATACTTTTCGGAATAAGGCTTTAGAAACAGCTTCCGGTTCGAGCCAGCATTTCTGCTCTCTAAAAAATTAGCAATTTTAAGATTGAATGGCGCCACATTGGTGCCTTCCTTTAAAACTACATAGGTATGGGTGCCATCATTCTCCCAATTTAAAACCGATGGTTCTATATTTTTCCAGGCTTCAAAAGGCAGCAAAAAGTCGAATTGTTCAGATGAATTGTGGGGAACGTCTTTGAAGATACCCGATATGATTACCGGCTTTTTAAAAGGTCCCATTTCCCATTGCAGGGTTTTGCCAATAACATTTTGGGTAGTCCGGAATAATTGCCGGGCCAGTTTTTCCGAAATAACAACCGCATTTTTATCACGCAACACAACTGCTGCATCGCCCTGCATCAGCTCGTAGGAAAAAACCTGGAAATAATCCTGGCTGGCAAACTGGCCGGTAGCTTTTATTTTATATTCTTCCCGGCCCGACAAAATAGACTTTGGAAAGTTAGAATAATGCAAAACCGCGGCAGCATATTCTACTTCGGGCATTTCCTGGGGCAGGGTCTCACCCACCAAACCAGCCGTTTTATCACTTACCAGAATGCCACCAACTACCTGCTGGCGCTCCATCACCTGAAAAAGCCTGTTATCTTTCTCATGGAATTTATCCACCGCTAACTCATCGGCTACCCACAGGTAAATAAATAACGTGCAGGCTAACCCCGTAGACAGGCCAATTAAGTTAATGAAAAACGTACTTTTAAACCGGAGAAAACTGCGGTAAGCCAAGAGAAAAGTGTGCCGGAACATAATAATACTTTAGCGGATGTAAAGACTTAACTATTCACTGCGTAAACTTTTTACCGGATTTGCTACTGCCGCGCGTATCGCCTGAAAACTAACTGTAAACAAGGCGATTAAAACCGCCAGTGCGCCGGCCAGTACAAAAATCCACCAGGAAAAAGGCGTACGATAAGCAAAATTCTGTAACCATTGGTGCATTATATACCAGGCCAGCGGCCAGGCTATAATATTGGCAACTAAAACTAATTTCAGAAAGTCTTTGGAAAGCATACCCACAATACCCGCAACGGAAGCGCCTAATACCTTGCGAATACCAATTTCTTTGGTGCGTTGCTCGGCGGTGTAAGTTGCCAAACCAAATAAGCCTAAACACGATATAATAATAGCTACCAACCCAAACGTATTCACCATGCTGCTGATTAACATTTCGTTCCGGTAAAGCTTTTCGTAATCTTCATCCAGGAAATGGTATTCGAACGGATAAGCTGGATTAAGCTGCCGCGCGATTCTTTCGGCAGCCCGAACAGCATCGGCGGTACGTCCGGGCCGGGGCCTTACCAGGTAAAAATTGGTCCAGGAGGCATGATATTGCAACACAAGCGGCTGAATGGGTTGGTGCAGGGAAGCCAGGTGAAAATCTTTCATGATGCCAATAACCCGGCCTTTTTGCCTCTGAAATGTAACTGGTTGCCCTAGAGGGTCTGGTAAACCCATTAGTTTAGCCGCCGCTTCATTTATCAGCACATTAACCGAATCGTTCCCGTTTCCTTCGCGAAAATCCCGCCCGCGTAAGAGTGGAATTTGCATGGTTTTTACAAAATCATTCCCTACGCGCATCTGCCAAACGGTTTCAGTGCGGCTTTTCGGGTCTTTGCCCGGCCAAAACAAATTACCCGTGGTATTCGATTGTATATTAATTGGCAAAGAACCGGTAGTAGATACCGCACTTATAGCATCGGAACGCAGCAATTCTTGCCGGTACACCTGGCGTTTAATGCCTAAGTTTCCTTCTATGGGCACGTAAAAAACATTTTCCCGATTTAAACCTAAGTTTTTGGTTTGCAGATAATGCATTTGCCGCCCCACCACCAGCATACCTACTATTAAAAAAATAGACAATACAAATTGAAAAACAACCAGCCCTTGCCGGAGCCGGGCGACATTTACGCTGGTTTTAAGTACTCCTTTAAGCACCCGTACCGGCGAAAGCGAAGACAGGAACAAAGCCGGGTAACTACCAGCCAATAAGCCGGTAATTACCACCAGCGCTAACAGTCCGGCCCACAATTGCGGCGAAGCGAGGTTAAGAAATAATTGTTTTTGGGTAAGATTATTTATAACCGGCAGCGCCAGTGTAGTTATAACCAAAGCCAGCAGCAAAGCCAGGAAAGCCATTAGCAGCGATTCGCCGATAAATTGCTGCATCAGCGATGAACGGTTGGCACCAATTACTTTACGCACGCCCACTTCCCGCGCCCGGCCCGCCGAGCGGGCGGTAGATAAATTCATGAAATTAACGCAGGCAATAAACAGTGTAAACAGGGCCACCAGCCCAAACAAGCGTAAATATTCAATACGTCCGCCTACGGGTTTGCCGAGATGGTATTTGCTGTATAAATATACATCGGCTAAGGGTTGTAAAATAGGCCGGACGGTGCCAATACGCGGGTCGGGGTCATATCTTTGTATCAGGCCCCGCATACTTTCCTCGGCCTGGGCTGCTGTTACGCCCGGCCGTAATTTCACGTACGTCTGAAAGCTATTATTACTCCAGATACGCATCCAATCCTGCTCAAATACTTTAAAATTTACAATCCAGTTAAAGCGCACCGACGAGTTTAAGGGCACGTTTTCGATAACGGCTCCTACCACATAATCTTTGGCATTATCTAACCGGATGGTTTTCCCAACTACATCGGTTGAATTAAAATAAGTAGTGGCTACTTCGCGGGTAATAATAATTTTATCCGGCGATTGCAATGCCTGTTGCGGGTTGCCCCGGAGTACCGGAAACCGGAATACATCAAAAAAATCGGCAGAGGCGTAATACCCCGGCTGTTTAAAAGACTTTTCGCCGACACTGAGCAGCAGGTTTTCTGGCCAACTTATTTTCGTGGCTTTTTCTACTGCCGGAATATCTGCTTTCAGAGCTTCGGTAAGCGGGCTGCTGGTAATATCGTTGGTGTACTCACCCTCTAACAGGCGTACCGCATAAATGCGGTCTAGTTGGGGGTAAAAACGGTTAAAGCTTATTTCGTCTTGTATCCAAAGTCCGATTAGCAACGTACCGGCCATGCCCAAGGATAAACCAAATAAATTAATAAAGGAAAATACCTTGTGGCGCAGCAAATTACGAACGGCAATTTTGAAGTAGTTGTAAAACATAGTTTTATGGTTTATAACACGCAACTAGTTGTAAATTATTTATATTATTCACTCCGCAAGCTATTTACCGGGTTGGCAATGGCAGCTTTAATGGCCAGGAAGCTTATGGTTATTAAAGCGATAAAGATGGCCAGTACGCCGGCCAGGGCAAACATCCACCATTGTATTTTTATTTGATAAGCAAAATCCTGCAACCATAAATGCATTGCATACCAGGCAATAGGGGTAGCAAAAACAAAAGCCGTTAATATTATCTTAATAAAATCTTTGGAAATGAGGGTGGTAATATTTAGTACGCTTGCCCCTAATACTTTCCGGATACCTATTTCTTTTACCCGCCGGCGCGTAGATAAAGCAATGAGCCCCAGCATGCCCATACAGGCAATGGCAATGGTTAGGAAGGCAACATAATTGGTTATTCTTAAAATACCCGAAAGCAAATTATATTGCTCTCCTACCAGGTCGTGCATAAAATGGTAGGTAAAAGGCCGTTTGGCCGGCATAGCTTTAAACTGCTTTTCGATGCTGCCCAAAATTTCTTTACTATGGCGCATATCCAGGTTTATACTTAAATATTTATTTTGGTTCAGGCCTGGTTTGCCGCGATAGGATTGCACCAAAGGTTCAATTGGCTTTTGTAAATCGCTGTAGTGAAAATCTTTTATTACCCCAATAACCGTCAGGGCTTCGTTGTTTTCGCCGCCGGGTTTTATTTGCTTGCCAACAGGATTGGTCCAGCCAAATGCTTTTGCAGCCGTTTCATTCAGCATAATGCTTTTCCCCTCGCTGGCCGCTAAATCATCATTAAAGTTGCGGCCTTGCGCAACCGGTATTTTAAAAGTGCGGATAAAGCCGGCATCAACGCTTGGTTGGCGCAGCTTTACCTTTTTATTTGTTTCTACATCTACATAGTCATTGTAATTAGACCAGTACTGGGTGGGAATTTCCTGGGTGGTGGAAAAGGATTTTACGTAAGGGTTGCTCCGCAAAGAATTCAGAACAACGTCAAACTTGCCGGCGGCCGCTTGAGGATTTTTAAAAGCCAGGTCCAGGTTAATGACCACCACATTATCTTTGTCGAAACCCAGGGAGGCCATTTTCATGTAACCTATCTGCTGGTTTAAGATTAAGGCCGCACAAATTAATATAATCGCCAGGGTAAATTGTAAGCCAATAAAGGTATTCCGGACGGTGCTATTATCGGCCTTACTGCTAATATTTCCTTTTATGGTATCGGTTACTTTTACGGCGGTTAAATGAAGGGCCGGATACGAACTAATGATAACAATGAGTACCAGAATACCTAACGTAAATAAAATAAACAGCAGATAATCTTGTCGCCACTGAAATATTACTTCACCCAAATCAGAGCTTATTATTTTATTCATTTGGGGCAACAGGAAATTGGTAAAGACCAGGTAACCAAATAATAAAGAAACCAGCATAATCAGCGCATTTTCTACACAAAACTGCGTGATAATACGGCGCTTGCCCGCCCCCAGCATTTGCCGTACGGCCACTTCTTTGGTGCGGGTAAACATGGTTGCGGCATTGAGGTTGAGCAGGTTAACCATTACAATAAGTAAGATAAATACAGCCGCCGCCACGGCCCCGGCAATAATGGTACTAATATTGGTATCGGCTTCCTGGGTAATTTGCGCAAAGGGCGCCGTTTTAACCGTGTTTACTTTTACTTCGGGAGGAGAATATTTCTGAAAAATGGTATTTATTTTCTGGTCTAACCTTTTGGGGTCGGCGCCTTTGTGCAAAAGCAGGTAATTAGAGGCAAAGGTATTGTACCAATCGGCGCCTCTCTTAAAATCTTCCGTATCGCTCAGGAGCCGCATGGGCAGCAAAACATCGGCCTTTATAGTAGAATTAGACGGTATTTTTTCTAACACGCCGGTAACCGTAAGCAGAATAGAATCGTCGGCGGTTATTATTTTTCCTAAGCCTTTTTCTTTACCAAATAATTGCTGTTCTAAATTTTCCGAAATAACCACGCTAAACTTTTGGCTTAAGGCCGTTTCCCGGTTTCCGTCCTTTAGCTTAAAAGAAAATACTTTAAAAAAATCGGTATCTACATAAGCCGTATTTTCCTGCGCTTCCTGATTGCCGTATTTTAGCCAGGGCCAGTTCCAGCTTTGGATGTGCGTGGCAGCTTCTACTTCCGGGGCGGCTTTCTGTATTTCGTATAATAACGGGAAAGAAGTTTGGCTGTAGCCGTTGCCATCGGGCGCATACGTTTTCAGGTAATACATCCGGTCTTTGTTTACCTGAATGCTATCGATGGTATAATACTGATAGATTAATAAGCCCAAGGCCATTACGCTCGCTAACCCCAAAGACAAGCCAATAATATTAATAAAAGTGTAACTTTTTCTTTTAAGCAGGTTGCGCCAGGCAAGTTTAAAGTAGTTGGTTAGCATAGAATAAAAAGCTTTTATGGTTGAAAGCCGTAGCGGTTAATTTTTAGATTATTCCGTCCGTAAATTCTTTACCGGGTTAGCCAACGCGGCTTTTATGGCCTGGAAGCTAACGGTGAACAAAGCGATTAGCAGCGCTAATACGCCGGCTAAAACAAATACCCACCAGCCAATAGTAGTTCGGTACTCAAAGTCCTGGAGCCATTGGTGCATGGCCCACCAAGCCAAAGGCCAGGCCAGCATATTAGCGATTAAAACAAGTTTGAGAAAATCTTTAGAGAGCAGCGACACCAGGTTCGGCAGGGTAGCACCCAGTACTTTGCGGATGCCTATTTCTTTCCGGCGCTGCTCGGCAGTAAAGGTAACCAGGCCAAACAAACCCAAACAGGCCACAAAAATGGTAAGGCCAGCGAAGATGCCCAAAATGCGGCCAATTTTCTGTTCGGTCTGGTACGTTTGGGCAAAACGCTCGTCCATAAAGGTGTATTCCAGCGGTGCCTCGGCGGCAAAGGCACTCCATTGCTGCTTGATAGAAGTTAGCAAACCGGCCATATCTTGGGTTTTGGCTTTTACAATCAGCGAGCCGGAGTTATTGCCCAGCATCATGAGCAACGGCGTAATACGCTGGTGCAACGATTGAAAATGAAAATCTTTGACCACTCCGATAACCCGGTACGTAGCCTTAGTGCCGTTATTATCAATAAAGCAGGTAACCTTACGCCCCAGCATATTTTTACCCCAGCCAAAAGCCCGGGCAGCCGCTTCGTTAATAATCATGCCGGTAGAATCGGTAGCAAAATCTTTCGAAAAATTACGGCCGGCTAATAATTCTATTCCCAGGGTTGGGATATAATTAAAATCTACCCGATACTGACGCGTACTCACACTTTTGGTGGCATTGTCTTCGGGCAGTACGACTGAATTGTTGGAATTAGTGGGGCCAACCGGCAGGTAATCCGACACGCTTGCATTTACCACCCGCGGGTCTTGCAGGAGTTGCTGCCGCATTACTTCTTCCTGTTTGCCTAACACGTAGGTATCGTGCAGCACCAACACCTGTTCTTTATCGTAGCCAATTTTCTTGTTCTGAATATAGTTTAGTTGCTGGTACACCACGGTGGTACCAATAATTAAAGCAATGGAAATAAAAAACTGAAATACCACCAGGCCGCTGCGTAAACTCAAGCTTTCTTTACCGGCTGTAAGGGTTCCCTTGAGTACTTTAACCGGCTGGAACGACGACAAGAAAAATGCCGGATAGCTGCCCGCCAACACGCCTACCACTAAACCAAACAGCAACAAGGCCGGTACCAGCCAGAGATTAGCCGTAAGTTGTAAGTATAATTCTTTGCCCGCTAAATCGTTAAAAACCGGCAAGGCCAGGTACACCAACAAGATACCCACTACCAGGGCAATAGCAGTGAGCAAAACAGATTCGAGTAAAAACTGCCGGACCAGGTCGCTTTTTACCGAACCCAGCACTTTGCGGATACCTACTTCGCGGGCTCGCTTAGCGGCACCGGCTGTAGAAAGGTTCATAAAATTAATACCGGCTATGAGCAGCATAAATAAGGCAATAGCGCCAAAAATATACACGTACCTAATATCGCCGCCCGGCTCCAGGTCGTTACTTAAACCCGAACGCAAATGAATATCGGTGAGCGGTTGCAAAAATAAACCGACGTCGTTTCCGATTTTACGGAGCTGTTCCAGGCTCATGCCCATGGCTTTTTGCACTTCCGGCCCCATGTGTTTTTCCAGGACCTGCGGCAATTTGGCTTCCAGCTTTTTGTAATCATAGCCCGGGCGCAATACCAGGTACGTATTAAAGTTATTGCTCATCCAGGTTGTTTCTTGCGCTTCCCGTATGCTGGCCATCGAAGCAAAAAGGTCGAAATGAAAATGAGAATTGGCGGGCACCTTGTCCATTACCCCGGTTACTTTATAACTCATCTTCTCACTTTTAAACTGCAATACCTTTCCTATGGGGCTTTCATCGCCAAAATATTTATGCGCAATGGCGCGCGAAATAACAATGGTATTGGGTTCAAGCAGGGCTGTTTGGGCATTTCCTTCTATAAAGGGCAGCGTAAACACCTGAAAAAAGTTAGCGTCTACAAAAGCAAAGGCATCTTCTTTAAATGTTTTATTTCCGTAGGTAACCAAGGGCGCCCCATAAGTCCGCAGGCGGGTAGCTTCCTCAATTTCGGGGTAATCGGCGAGAAGCGTTTGGGCAGTAGGTGCCGCAGCAGTAGGGGTGGCAATTTTTTCCCCGTTCAGCGTAGCTTTAAAAATAATGCGTACAATCCGGTCTGCTTTCTGGTTAAACCGGTCGTAACTCAGTTCATCCGCAATAAACAGCATAATAACCAGGCAGGTAGCAATCCCAATGGCTAAGCCCAAAATATTAATGGCCGAAAGCGCCTTGTGGCGCCACAGGTTGCGAAGGGCAATTTTAAAGTAGTTTTTGAACATAACAGTAGGCAATCAAGAGCCGGGGAAGCTCCTGTTGGGGCCTCCTGCACTAATAAAACAAATGCATTAATAAGATAGGCAGGGCTTTATACCCGATAATATTTACTAAACAGTAAACTGCTCGCGCACATTTTCCATTACCACTTCGCCGTCGAGTAACCGGATAATGCGGTGGGCATAGCGGGCATCGTGCTCGGAGTGGGTAACCATTATTACGGTAGTACCGGCTTCGTTTAGTTCGGTAAGCAGTTCCATTACTTCGTTACCGTTGGTCGAGTCGAGGTTACCGGTCGGCTCATCGGCCAATATTAATTTAGGAGTGTTTATTACCGCTCTAGCTACTGCCACCCGCTGCTGCTGACCACCCGAAAGTTGCTGCGGAAAGTGGTTGCGGCGGTGCATAATCTGCATTTTTTCGAGTACTTTCTCTACTTTTTCTTTCCGTTCGGCGGCGCTTACGCCCAGGTAAATCAAAGGCAGTTCCACGTTTTCAAACACCGTCAGTTCATCTATCAGGTTGAAACTCTGGAAAACAAAACCAATATTTTTCTTGCGCAAGTCGGCGCGGTTGCGCTCGTTAAACTTACTTATTTCGGTACCCAAAAACTGAAAGCTGCCGCCATCCGGCTCATCCAGCAAACCCAAAATATTCAGCAGGGTAGATTTACCACAACCCGATGGCCCCATAATGGCTACAAATTCGCCCTCGTTTACCTCAATGGACACTTTGTTCAGCGCTTTGGTCTCCACTTCTTCGGTCCGGTAAACCTTTTCCAAGTTTTCTATTTTAATCATTGCTAAGTGATTAGTTTTTAGTTATTAGTGGTTAGTTCTTCTAACCATTTTATCTGTTTTGAATTTTATTCTTCTCTGTTTGTTTAATTCTCAAACTCTCCTGGTATGAAGAATTTCAAGGATTTATTAATATAGCAACGCAGCCATCAACTTACACTTAATATTTATAAATCTTCTGCATCTTTCCCTCCAGAAGAAAAGTTCGGTCTCACAAGTCAAATCCGCCGTTCCAGCGCCTCCATCCCTACTAATATTGCTGAAGGCAGTGGCCGCCAAAGCTATGCTGAATTTCATCGGTTTCTGACAATTGCCATGGGTTCTGCTTCTGAACTTGAATATCAACTTATATTAGCAAAAGACCTTTCATACCTTTCCGAACCGTCTTTCTCTTTGCTTAATAATGAACTTATGGAAATCAAAAAGATGCTAAATTCCTATATTCAGAAAGTAAAGAGTAGTTGTTAACTTTGAGTCTTTAGATATTAGTGTTTAGTTAAAAAATCAGAAAAACTAATAACTAATCACTAACAACTAATTACTTGAATCATTAATCACCAACTCACCCATGTCTTCGTAGCTCTCGTAGCTGCTGGTTACTACTTTGTCGCCGGGTTCCAGGCCTTCCAGCACTTCGTAATACTCCGGGTTCTGCCGGCCTAAGCGAATATCGGTGCGGTAAGCTTTTTTGCCGTTTTCATCAATTTTAAATATCCAGTTGCCGCCGGTTTTCTGGTAAAAACCACCCTTGGCTACCAATATTGCCTGGGTCTGGTCGCTCAGGGCCAGGCGTACCTGCAAGGTTTGTCCCCGCCGGATGCCCTCCGGTACTTCTTTCGTAAATTCCATATCTACCTGAAACTGGCCGTTGGTAACCTGGGTAAATATTTTTTTCACGCTGAGTTCGTAGGTTTTACCGTTAAAGGCAAATTCCCCTTTTTGGCCGGTAAAAATGCGCGAAATGTAATGTTCATCAATATTAGCGCGCACTTTAAAACCATTGAGTACATCTATCTGGCCAATGCGCTGCCCGCGGGTTTTCGATTCGCCAATTTCGGCGTTTAAAGAAGTAATCTGGCCGCCCACCGGTGCTTTTATGGTCAGGTCGTCCATTTTCTTGCGCATCAGGTCCAGGTTGCTTTTCATGCGGGTTACCGATTCCTGCATCTGGCTTATCTGATGCTGCATCGACATAGAATCTTGCCGCAAAGTTTGCTTGGTTAACTGGCGTTTGCGCACCTGGTAATTGTAATTATTCTGACTTTCTAAATATTCCTGGCGGGGTATTACTTTATCTTCGTACAGCTTTTTATTCATGTCGTACACGCGCTTGGCCTCGGCTAGTTTGTAATCCACATCGGCCAATTGGTTTAACTGGGCAATGCGGTTTTGCTGCATCAGGTTGCGGGTATGCTGCAGGTTGTTAATCAGGTCAAAAACAGCCGTTTCGCGGTTTACCATTTCCAGTTGCAAATCGGTGTTGGTTAGCTGGATAATGGGCTGGCCTTCGGTAAGCGGGGCGCCGTCTTCTACTAATATATTCTGTACTTGTCCGCCTTCGGTGGCATCGAGGTAAATGGTTTTAATGGGTAGCACTACGCCATCAATCGGAATAAATTCCTGAAAATTGCCTTTGCTTACCTGGCTAATAGTAATGCGCTGCGTATCAACATTTAATTTAGCTTTTCCGGTAGTAGAAAAGAAGCTGGCCAGTACCAGCACCGCCAGTAACCCCGACCCAATAATCAGCATAACCTTTTTGGGTGTCCACTTCTTCTTTTTAATTAGTACATCCATTTTATTGCATTCATCAGCCGGACACTTCTGGTCCTTGCATGTATTATAGTAAGAACCATACCAAAAGAATAAAACCCTGTTTACAAGTTAATTATAGTGCTTATTTTCCAGATAAGCCGGTAAATTGTCCGGTTATGATACACCCGCCTGTTCGCTTCTGAAACACAGGCACAGCCGCAAACCAGGGGCTCTCTGGCCGGTATAAATTAGCCAGAAAGTTGGGTAAAATAAATAAGCCACCGCAAAAAATATCGCTAGGCTCAAAAATATAAAAGCGGTTTAGAATAGACCGGATTTGTACAATATCCTAAAAATAGACGCTACCGTACTAATGCTCTTCCAAAATAGATTTTAGAACTAGATGAAGGCTCAAAAGGTAAAAGAACGCTTATTATCCTCAATTTATAATTTCTAATTTTTACTTTGGGGAAGTACTAGGATAAAGAGCGATTTAGTGGTTTTTAGGTGTGGTTAGGTGCTGACGTATTTATATTTTCTACTATGTTATCGTCTTCCATAGTTACTACAATATTAAAAGTCATTGAAAATTGATATACCAGTATAACAATCGCAAATCTAAATTGACTATCATCAAATCCAGTAAAAATCCCAACTAAACTTGCTGATATAAAAGACAGAATTGACATTATTATAACTTGTTCCCATCTAATAATAATTGCTCTTAATGCAATTTTGACTATTAGTATAACTAAAGTTGATGCTACTAAATATGATATTACATGCCAACCAAACTTATTATTAAAATCAACATTTAATGACATTTCAATTATTTGAGCCCCAGAGGGCGACAAATAGAAAAATATTAGGAAAAAGGAAACAGGTATAATAATGTAAAAAAAGTCTGCTTTTATGTATTTATTATTACTTAAAGTTAATGCTAACCCAAATATTATAGGAACTAATAAAAGATTTATAGTAAGGTTTTCTTTATAATACCCAAGGATGGAACAAAGAACAGTTGCTATGAATAACCATAAAAAGGTTTTCTTCTGCCTAAAATTGTATACCTCCAACATATTTAAATCTATTACAATAATTTCATTTGCACTTACCCAATCTGTTGCTATAGTCCGCACAAAAGATACCAGCAGTCCTATCAGCCTGCCGGTTTACAAAAAATATTACCCCTCGCCTTCTACTATTTTTGCAGTACCCGCACTTTCAGGTGCGAAGGTTGGGTGGGCGTAAAATATACTTTGTGGGTAGCCTTCTGAAAATCGGCTTCGCCGGCTTCGTAAATATTTACAAATTTCTGCGGATTACGGTCGACGAGCGGAAACCACGAACTTTGCACCTGCACCATTATTTTATGTCCTTTCCGGAAGGTATGGGCCGCATCCTGCATATCAAATTTTACTTCGGTTACCTGGTTAGGCAACAGGGCTTCGGGCTGCGCAAAACTGTTCCGGAATTTGGCCCGCATTACTTCGCCCCGCACCAGCAACTGAAAACCACCCATTTTCACATTCGGGCGCGGACTATCGTTGGGCGCATCGTTGGGGTAAACATCAATCAGTTTTACCACAAAATCGGCATCAGTGCCGGTGGTAGCCACAAACAAATTGGCTAATACGTTACCCGCTAAGGTAATATCTTCGGTTAAAATGTCGCTCTCGTACACCAATACATCCGGGCGGGTAGCAGCAAAACGTTGATCTTCGTACATAAAATCGCTACCCCGGATTATTCTGATTTCAGAAGTAAAAGGTACAGGTTTGTGCGGGTCGCTGATGTACTCATCGAAACCAACACTAACCGGTTCGCTCTGGGGTGGGGCAAACGACAATTTACCGCCCGGGTGCAAATACAGATTTTCTTCCTGGGTTTCTTTGGGTGGCCAGGCACTATATTGCTGCCATTGGTTAGCACCGGTTACAAAAATATAAGCTTCTGGCAGTTTAGGCTCAGGGGCACCTTTCAGATGGTGCATAAAAAAAGGAAATTCAATATTGGCGCGGTAAAACTCGCTGGTTTTGGCTCCAAAACGAATATCGCCTAAATATTCACCGGAAGATCGCGCCCAACCGCCGTGAATCCACGGGCCCATAACCAAGGTATTTTTGCTCTTCGGATTTTGGCGTTCAATGCCTTCGTAAACTTTAAGCGGACCGTATAAATCTTCCTGATCGAACCAGCCGCCTACGGTAAGTATGGCCGGTTTAATATTTTTCAGGTGCGGTACGGGCGTCCGGGCTTGCCAGTAAGCATCGTAATTATCATGCGCCATCATCTGGTTCCAGAGCGGGTTAGTGTTTTTAAAAATCTTTTCGTTTATATTCTTCAGGGGGCCTATATCCAGGTAAAACTGGTAACCATCGGGGGTGCCGTACTGGTTAAAAGCGGGTGCCCGCACCGGCGAAGGCATGGGCCGGGGCTGACCAAAAGAAGATAAAAAAGCAAACGTACCCATCAGGAAAAAAGCGCCGTTGTGGTGCCGATCGTCGCCCATAAACCAATCGGTAACGGGCGCCTGCGGCGATACGGCTTTTAGCGCCGGGTGGGCATCTATGGCGGTAACCGTGGTATAAAAGCCGGGAGCCGAAATTCCCCAGGTACCTACTTTCCCGTTGTTGTTATTTATATTCTTCAGGAGCCAGGCAATGGTATCGTAGGCATCGGAGCTTTCATCTACATCGGTTTTTTTCTTTTTGTTCGGGATATACGGCCGCACCGCCACAAACTCGCCTTCCGACATAAATTTACCCCGCACATCCTGGTACACAAAAATAAACCCTTCGCGGGCAAACAGCATAGAGGGACCAATGGCGGGCTTATACATATCCTGGCCGTACGGGGCAACGCCATAAGGCGTGCGGCTGAGCATAATCGGGTACTTTTTAGATGTATCTTTGGGCACGTAAATAGCCGTATAAAGCTTTACCCCGTCGCGCATGGGCACCATTCGTTCCAGCTTGGTGTAGTTGGCCCGGATAAACAGCGAATCGTCTTTAGGAGTGCTCACCTGCCCCCGCACAGAATTTAAGCCTAGAATCAAAATAAAGCCTAAACCTAAGAACCTTGCTTTGCCGGTACCGGTGAGCAATGAGCAGAATAAATTTTTCATGAATAAGCGACCCATGGTAAGATAAACCGAAGGTAAAACATTAATGTAATCGGTCAAATTTACCTGGGTACTTTCGTTTTTCCTAAGCGGTTGTTGCGGGGAGGTGCCGCCGGCTAAAGTAATTTTATAATTGGGTGAAACGCGCAAATAATGGCCGGAAATCTAAAAGTAAGTACCGGTAATAAAATTTATTTACTTTAGGCGCCAACTTAGGAAAGCTGCAGCCGGTAATCTTTTGCATTTATTTTCTTTTACCGCGCCTGTTATTTAGTTTTACCAGAGGTACTGCCATTCCTTTAATTGGTAATAACTTAATATTTGATATAACTTTACCTCAAAACGCACGGGCCCTATTTCTACCGGCTCACCAATAATAAAAAGGTATTTAATATTAAATTGTCTGTTTTTTGCTTATTTTAAGCGTTATAAATTATTTTAATTTAAGTAGAACATGATTTCTAGAAACGCGCGCGTGTTGGTAGTAGACGACGAAAGCGATGTACTTTTTGCGGTAAAAATGTTGCTCAAAACCGAAGTAAAAGAAGTGGTAACCGAAAAAAATCCGGAGAACCTGCTTTCGCTGCTGAGCAAGCAAAACTTTGACGTTATTTTCCTGGACATGAACTATAAAAGTGCCTTAAACACGGGCAACGAGGGTTTTTACTGGCTTAGCCGTATCCTGGAAAAAGACAAAGACGCCACCGTTATTATGATTACCGCTTACGGCGATATTGGTACGGCCGTGCGTTCTTTAAAAGCTGGTGCCACTGACTTTATTGTAAAGCCTTGGCACAACGATAAACTGCTGGAAGCGCTCCAAACGGCCCTGGAAACCAAAACCGGGAAAGGGAAAAATATTACCACCGGCATATCGGGTAAATCCTCGGCCTCCTTCGCCGATTTTGATATGCTGGGTGCCTCCGAGGCCATGCAGGAAGTTTTTCAGAAAATCGAAAAAATTGCTCCCACCGAAGCCAACGTATTAATTTTAGGCGAAAACGGCACCGGTAAAGAATTAGTAGCCAAAGCCCTGCACCAGAAATCTTTCCGCTCGGCCAAACCTTTTATAACCGCCGATTTGGCCGCCATGAGCGAAGGCATTTTTGAGAGCGAGTTGTTCGGGCACAAAAAAGGCTCTTTTACCGATGCCAAGGAAGATCGCGTGGGCCGCTTTGAGGCCGCTTCGGGCGGTACCTTGTTCCTGGACGAGATTGGCAATATTTCGCTGCCGCAGCAAGCCAAACTACTCACGGTTTTGCAAAACCGCCAGGTTATTCCGCTGGGCAGCAACGCCCCTATCCCGATTGATATTCGGCTGGTATCGGCTACGAACGTACCTATTTACGAACTGGCCGGTAAAAACCAGTTCCGGAAAGACTTAATTTACCGCATTAATACCGTAGAAATTATGTTGCCGCCTTTGCGCGACCGCGACGACGATGTGCTATTACTGGCCAAGCATTTTGCCGGCGTTTACGCCCAACGCAACCACAAACCTACCCCCGATTTCGACCCGGCTACTTTTAAAAAGCTAAAACAACACAGTTGGCCCGGTAATATCCGGGAACTGCAGCACGCCGTAGAACGGGCCGTTATTTTGGCCGAAGGCAATGTACTTAAACCCAGCGATTTTACTTTTTCGGCCATGGAGCAGCCGCAACCGGCTCCAACTGCATCGGTTGCCCCTGATGGCCCCTTACAGTTAAACGAAGTAGAGAAAAATACCATTTTGCGGGTAATTGAACGCAACAACGGCAACATAACCAAAGCCGCCAAAGAACTAGGCATTACCCGTACCGCCCTTTACCGCCGCCTCGAAAAACATGACATTTAAACGCCTCGAAATCGGAATATTTATCCGGCTGCTGCTGCTTTTTGGATTGATGTACATAGCCGTATATTATATCATTCACCCCTCGTACGTGCAGGTGGTATTTGCGGCTTTTCTGATTGTAATTCTGGTAATAGAACTGGCAGGTTACGTTACGCGCAGCAACAACGAACTGGCCAAATTTATTATGGCTGTAAAGTACCGCGATTTTTCGCAGCAGTTTAACGAAAAACACACCAACCCTTCTTTAAAGCAACTGCACCACGCTTTTAACCAAATAAATAATACCTTTAAACAGCTCAGCTCTGAGAAAGAAGCCCAGTATCATTATTTGCAAACCATTCTGGAGCTGATTGATACCGGCATTATTTCTTTTGGTGCCGACGGCGAAGTAGAATGGGTAAACGAGTCGTTTAAGCAAACCATTGAAGTACCTTTTCTCAAAAATATTCACTCGCTCCGGAAGCGCAACGAAGTATTGTACGAGGCCATTGTTAACCTGAAACCCGGTAATACCTCTTTGGTAAAATTAATGGTTGGTAAAAAAACCATGCAATTGCTGCTATCGGCTACCTCGTTTATGTTGCACGGGAAACATCTTACGCTGGTAGCTTTTAAAAACGTAAGTAACGCCCTCGACGAAACCGAAACCGAAGCCTGGCAAAAGCTGCTCCGGGTCATGACGCACGAAATTATGAACTCGGTGGCACCCATTGCATCACTGGCCGATACGCTGCGCCGCCACGTGCGCCTCGAAAAAGAAAAAGTAACCGAACCACCCCAGTACAACACTGATTTGCTAGACGATGTAGACGAAGGTATTGGCATTATTCAGCACCGCAGCGAAGGTTTGTTAAAGTTTGCCCAGATTTACCGCAACTTCAGCAAAATTACCAACCCCAATCTTACCACCGTTTACCTGGAGGAGCTCTTCAACAGCATTAGCGCCCTGTTAAAAAACCAGCTCGAAGCGCAAAATGTAAAGCTGATTACCACCGTTACACCGCCCGATTTAGTTTTCCAGGCCGATTCGCAACTGATGGAGCAGGTACTCATTAACTTGGTGCTGAATGCCGCCAAAGCCGTGCGTCACCGCGATAACCCCGTGGTGCAGCTGGTTGGCCGCATCGGCGATAACGAGCGCGTAGCCATTGATGTTATCGACAACGGTACCGGCATTCCGCCCGAACTCCTCGACAGCATTTTTATTCCGTTTTTTACCACGCACAAAGACGGCTCCGGCATTGGCCTGAGCTTGGCCAAACAAATTATGCACCTGCACAAAGGCAATATTCAGGTAGAGTCGGTAGAAGACGAAGGCACGGTGTTCCGGCTGCAGTTTTAGGTAATCCGATAACGCCAATCAAAAGATTGGCTATCCGAAAAATACGTAGAGTGCTGTGCTAACACTACGCATACCTGAGCTCACAGAGCGGGCTAGCGCTTTATTTATAATATTTATAACAGCATAGAAGCCGAAGTACAAAGTACGGTTGCAGGCAAACCGTTAAGCCCTGAAAGGGCGTAAGCTGTCAGCACCGGGTGGAGCCCGGTGGGTAAGTTGCCGGATGCGGTTAAAAAGCCCTGAAAGGGCGAAATATTTTCTTCTCCCTGGTAATTACCCCATCTTTTCCGCCACTTACCCTAAAATACCCGGTGCGTTACCTAATTACGAAGCGGCCCGGCTCGTTGTAAAATCTAAAATAAAAAACTACCTTGAGCAATATTTTACCCTTTCAGAACAATTCAAATCTTTATTCATTAACCTGACCTATGATTAAAATGAAGGCAAAATCCCTGGGGATTGCTTGTGCAGCCATGGCGGCAATAGTAGCTACCGGTTGCAATAAAAACACCCAGAAAAACACCGAACTTCACTCCGGCATTATCCGCGAGAATATGGATACCACCGTGGCCCCCGGAAATAATTTTACGGCTTACGTAAACGGCAACTGGGTTAAAAAAACACCTATTCCGGCCGACAAATCAACCTACGGCGTGTTTCACATTCTTAACGACAAAGCCCAGGAAGATGTAAAAGCCATTATTGAGGCTTCGGCCAAAGGCGAGTTTGCCGAGGGAACCGAAGAGCAAAAAATTGGTAGTTTGTACGAATCGTACCTGGATACCAAAAAGCGCGACGAGTTGGGCATTAAACCTTTGGCGCCCGAGTTCCAGAAAATTGCGGCCATCAATAATTATAAAGATTTGGCCGGGTATTTTGCTTACGCGAATAAGTACAGCAACATCGTGCCCATGAATGTGCAGGTTACCGAAGATTTTAAAAACCCGAAGCAATACATGCTCTTAACCTGGCAAGGTGGCCTGGGCTTACCCGAGCGCGAATATTATTTGCTGAACGATGCTAAATCGAAAGACATCCGGGCCAAATACGTAGCGCACATTGAGAAGATGTTAACGCTGGCGGGCATTGCCGATGCCAAAGCCAAAGCAGCCCAAATAATGGCCCTGGAAACGCAGCTGGCTACCAAACACATGAAAAAAGAAGACACCCGCAACATGGTGGCGCTTTATAACAAGTACGCGGTAAAAAGCCTGAACACGTTAATGCCCGATTTTGATTTGCCGTATTTATTGCAGCAGGCCGGTATTAAGCAAGACAGTATTGTAGTTGCGCAGGTAGCCTATACCAAAGATTTAAACAATATTATTAAAGCTACGCCCCTCGATACCTGGAAAACCTACCTACAGTGGAGCCTGGTGCATGGCGCGGCCACTGTTTTAAATACCCCGCTGGATCAGGAAAACTTTAATTTTTATAACAAAACCCTGAACGGCATGCAGGAACAACGCCCGCAATGGCGCCGGGCCGTTGATGTGATAAACGGCAGTTTAGGCGAAATGGTAGGGAAAGTGTACGTGAAAAAACATTTTCCGCCCGAAGCCAAAGAACGGATGGATGCCCTGGTGAAAAACTTATTAAAAGCTTACGAGTCTAGTATTAAAGAGCTGGATTGGATGAGCGAAGACACCAAAAAGCAAGCCCTGGATAAATTAAACAAGTTTACGCCCAAAATTGGCTATCCCGATAAATGGCGCGATTACTCGGACCTGAAGATTGTGAAAGGCGATTTGTTTGGCAACATGATGCGGGCCACCGAATTTGAGTACAACCGCAATATAAATAAACTGGGCAAGCCCGTAGACCGCGGCGAGTGGTACATGACACCCCAAACCATTAATGCGTATTACAACCCGCCGTTAAACGAAATTGTGTTTCCGGCCGCTATTTTGCAACCGCCTTTCTTTGACCTGAACGCCGAAGATGCCGTTAACTACGGTGCTATTGGCGGCGTTATCGGTCACGAAATTGGCCACGGCTTCGACGACCAGGGCAGCACCTTTGATGGCAATGGCGTAATGCGCAACTGGTGGACCGAAAAAGACCAGCAGGAATTTAAAAAGCGTACGGGTTCTTTAGAGCAGCAATACAATGCGTTTAAGGTATTTCCGGACTTAAATGTAAACGGCGCATTTACCTTAGGCGAAAATATTGGCGACCTGTGTGGTTTAAGCATTGCCTTAAAAGCCTATAAACTTAGCTTAAACGGCAAAGAAGCCCCGGTACTGGATGGTTTTACCGGCGAGCAACGGGTATTTATTGGCTGGGGACAAGCCTGGCTGAACAAAGCCCGCCCGGAAGCCCTCCGCAACCAGGTAAACACCGACCCGCATTCGCCGGCCAAGTTCCGGGTAAACGGCGTAGTCCGGAACGTACCGGAATTTTATACCGCCTTTAACGTAAAACCAACCGATTCTTTGTATTTAGCGCCAGCGCAAAGAGTTAAAATCTGGTAATAAAAACCTGATTGGTAAAAAAGCAAAAGCCTGTTTATGTAGATAAACAGGCTTTTGTGTTTAAGAGAAATCAATCGGCGTTAAACTTTTTCCCGTGTCCTATCACCCTTACAATGCTGGTACAAGTGTTAAGCGAAGTATGACTTATACCATTGAAGGATATAACGCCAATCAGGAGATTGGCTCTCCGAAAAATGTATAGAGCACTTCGTTAACTCTAAGCATAACGGGGAGAACATACTCCTCTTATTTACTTATTCTGATTTTTAATTATTGCAATAAAATCTTTTAGATTTTCATTCAACATTTTTAACTCTTTTGAGATATTCATATTATGAATCAAGAAATCTTGTGAATCAGTAGCTGGAGACACTTTTTTTCTATACTGTTCTAAAGATATTTCAAAATACTTCTTTTTGAAACTCTTATCTGATTTATTTAATTTATATAAAATATATCCACTAAAGGTTAATTCTCTATTCTCCTCCTTAGCTCTTTCAAACAATTTAGTTGTGCTATCTACAAGTATTTGAAGTATTTCATTTTTCACCATAACTGGAATGTAAGGAAAATTGGCCTCTTCCTTAAAAATATTAATTATAGGTTTGTTCCATTCAATTTTTACATCATAGGCATTGCTGCCACCGCTGTTTACTAATCGCAATTGAATAATACGGGCTCTGCTATCTAAATCGAAAAGAATGTTTATATCTGGTTCTGCATCATCTTCTTGTTTCCATAAAATTGGTTGAGACATTGCAGCGGATATTATTGCTGCTATTACAGCTAATCCACCTGCTACTGTTCCCCATTCGTTTTTTATTAAAGCTTCAAGTAACACATAAATAGATATTGCAAAAGCCGTAATAAGAATCGCTACTATAAGGCCTCGGCGTGTTTCTTTTTTAATCATACTTTATAGACTTTAATCTGTAAATTAACAAACATTTTAATTAAGCCATTTAGCCTTATAAAAGAAAAATTCGGATTGTGACCTTCCCATAACTGGCCACAATCCTTACTAAACTTTCAAGCTTACTAATACTTTTTTAGTATTCACTCCCGCTGTTTGGAGTCTTCCGCAGGAGACTGCAAACTTTAAATAAACGGCAGGAACTCTGTTCCGGTAAATACAGATACAAATTGCTACCTGACTAACCTAGCTACTTACTTTTATTCATGTAATATCCAAGCGGCTGTAAGTATGTAGTCATCCTCCAGAAAATTAGAAATAGCTGAGATATCGCGCAAAAAAACTGGGGCTGTTGTGTTACGACCAGAACTGCTGGTTCCTAATAATATTGCTGCTTTTTCAAACCAAGCCCTGTTAAGGCAATTTGCCAACAAAAATACTCGGGCTATTTTAATACAAGGGTCATCCAGGTAAATGGCTGGTCGGGGTTATTGCCCGCGATGCTTTCGCTATAAATTTTCCCGTTCTGGCCAGGGTTTTCGGTTAAACAAATATTAAAACCAAGGCGCTTATTCCGGGTCGGCTTTCCGCCCACTACCGACCACGGAATAGCCAATTCCTGTACATAACCGGTAGCGGTAATTTTACTCGTAGTTTTCAGGCGGGCGGTATTTTGTAGCTCAAACCAAGTTCCGTTGCGGCCTTCTTTAACCGTTAAAATATTACCAGCCGAAAGAAAAAAACTAAAAACACCTTTATCTGGCTTTTCATAGGCGTTATTGGCCGCGTCTAGCTGTACCATAACGCCATCATTTTCTGCATTAACCGACGAATTGGTAAAGATATTTTTGTCTTTTACCCGGCTCCGCACATACAAATATCGGTTATCGTAACGTACCTGGCTGGTAAGTTGGGTGGGGCTTTGGTGCCCAATAAAAACCGGGAATGCTGCTAGCCGCCCGGTTTCGTTTGTAGCTCCGGCCACGAATATTTTTTTCTGATGGGCTTCTAATTCCGGAATAACCACTCCTTTTATCATCCATACTTCGCGGGTGCCATTAGCAGCGTAAGCATTGGTGCTGGTAAGCGCAATAACGGTGTTATCTTCTAAAACGCTCAGGCTATTCCAGAGTCCGGATTTATTTACCGGTATGGCAAAGGGGGCGGTTTTGCGGTTGAAATTACGGGCTTCATCAGTACCCAAAACCACTTTCATTTCGGCGTTGGCCAGTTTATTCGGTCGGCCTTCGGTGCCCTGGTAAGACAAAATTGTTTCGCCGGTTTTTAGTTGTCGTAGGTAAGGAGCACCCGCATACACCGCCTCGTCCAGCTTTTCGGCCAGGGCATAGCTGCGTTCCGGGCTACTGCCGGTTACCGTTTGGGCCCAGTTGCCTGCCACCGTACTCCGGATAATATAAGGTTTAAAATCGCCGGTACCGTTATCTTCTATGGCCACTACCAAGCCCTTATTCTGCTGTAGCAATAAAGGTGCGGGCATACCATCGCGTTTTCCCGCTCTAAAACTTACCACTTCCGGTTGCGTGGTCCAGGTTAGGCCGTTATCGTTAGAGCGGAGTAAAGAAATATTCTGTTCTTCCGATTGGGTATAAGGGCCTTCATTGGCAAAGTACAACTGAATTTGGTTACTGGGCAATTGAATAGCGGCGGGCTCCCAGCAGCCATTCTCGAACTGGTAGCCGGCCTGGTAAAGCAAGCGTTCATCGGTCCAGGTTAAGCCCCCGTCATAGCTTTTTTTCGTCCGGATGCCAAATTTACGCGCGGGTCCGATAGCGTGGGGGCGCGGGTTGTAGCAAACCAGCAAAGATTTATCGTGTAGCTCCAGTATATCCGGAACGGCCAGGTTAAAGCCCGCCGGTTTGGCCGCCACCGTTACCGGCCCCGACCAGGTGTTGCCTAAGTCTTTACTCGTAACGGTTAAAATATTTCCGTCTGCTTCATATACGCAAATCAAGGTTTTATCGTGGCGTTGGATAAGACGGGCATAACCATTGTAACGGGCTCCGGTTTCCGCCGCAGATACTTTCCGCAATGAGGTGTAATCCCAGGCTATGCGGCTACCGGTTACCGGCGGCTTGCTCTTTATTTTTCCTGTACCCGGTGTTGCCTGGTTATGGTTACCCAACCAGATTAAAAAGCCCAGAAAAGCAAATCCTATTTTTGTAAATACTAACATTACCACAAAATATCAGAATAAATTTACCCGTGGTAAACTACAAATAATATTCCTGGGTGGGCATAAATATTCAGAAAAGTGCCGCCTGGGTTAAGCCTATTAGGTATGTTTTAAACCCGAAAATTAAAATGGGAAAGAGCTGAATACTCACCCACTTAGCGGCTGTTCTGCTTGCTGGATGAAAACACGCAGCAAAGGCAAACCAGGCTACTCCGTTAGCGCGAGCTTATAGTTTGGACTTTCTTTAAACTCTAAAGCTATATACAATTCTAGTTTTATATTATTCGACTTAATTACTTGTTCATTCTGATTACATATTTTTTTATTTAACTTAAGAACAAGCTACCAGCGGAGTGTATGCAAAAATCTTATTCAAATAAAACGGCCAATAAGATAAGAATATTGACCTTTACTTTAGAAATGATTTTACCTTGCGCTTACTTATACGTAAATATTGCTTGGCATTTTATTAGGGCTTATCCTGCTGAGCTTATCTGAGTACATTTATTATGAGCATCACCTCCACCGAAAAAGATATTGCCGCTTTGGCCGCGCGCTTCGTGAACAACACGCATCGGCACGTATTCCTGACCGGCAAGGCGGGTACCGGCAAAACCACTTTTCTGCGCTACATTACCAGCCACACGCACAAACAGGCCGTAATTGCCGCGCCTACGGGTGTAGCGGCCATTAATGCGGGGGGCATTACGCTGCACTCACTTTTCCAGTTGCCGTTTGGGGCTTACGTGCCCGATAATAAATTACCCGCCAGCCAGCATTACCAAAATATTAACACCCGCGAGTCGCTTATCCGGGGTTTGCAAATACGGGGTAATAAACGGCGGCTGTTGCAGGAATTGGAATTATTAATTATTGATGAGGTAAGTATGCTCCGGGCCGATTTGCTCGATGCGATAAATACAGTGTTGCAGGTAGTACGGCGGCAAGGCAGCGTACCGTTTGGCGGCGTACAGGTGCTCTTTATCGGCGATTTGCTGCAGTTGCCACCGGTAGTAAAAGACCAGGAGTGGCAGGTGCTGCAAAGCTATTACAAAAGCCCGTATTTTTTCGATGCCCAGTGCTTACAAGGGCCGCACCAACCGCTGTATATTGAGCTGGATAAAGTATACCGGCAGTCCGACGATACCTTTATCCGGCTCCTGAACAATTTGCGGCACAACCGGCTGCTTCCGCAAGATGCCGCCTTACTCAATAGCCACTATCGCCCCGACTTTCGGCCCACGCCCGAAGACCCGTACATACAACTTACCACCCACAACCACAAAGCCGATACCGTTAACCGCGAAGCCCTACAAAAGCTACCGGGCCAATCGTATTTTTTCCAGGCCGAAATAGACAAAGATTACCCCGAGCACCTGTACCCCATCGATGCCCGATTGGAACTAAAAGCTGGCGCCCAAGTGATGTTTATTAAAAACGACCCAACCGGCGAAAAGCGCTTCTTTAACGGTAAAATTGGTAAAGTAGCCGAAATAAATAATAATGGTTTTCAGGTAGAATTTCCGGACGATAATACCCGCGTAAAAGTAGAAAAGTACGAGTGGCAAAATATCAGGTACCGTTTTAACGAAACCACCAACGAGGTAGAAGAAGAAGTTTTGGGTACTTTCCGGCAGTTTCCGATACGGCTGGCCTGGGCCATAACGGTGCACAAAAGCCAGGGGCTTACCTTTCAGAAAGCCATTCTGGACCTGGGCAACGCCTTTGCCCCCGGACAGGTGTACGTAGCGCTCTCGCGGCTGGTATCGCTGAATGGATTAGTACTTAGTTCGCCGGTACCCACCGTACTTCCCACACAGGACCAAGCCATAACAGGATTTGCCGGTAGCCTTGCCAAAGAAAATTTAGAAACGGTACTGGAAAACGAATCGCAGGTTTTTCTAAAAAATTCGTTGCAGCGTTGTTTTGATTTTGCGCCTTGCGCCGGGCACCTGCGCCAGCACCTGCACAACTACACCAAAGACGAGCAACGGTCGGCCAGGCAGAAATATTTACCCTGGGCGCAAGCCTTAATCGAGGATTTTAACAAAGAAAAAACCGTAGCCGATAAATTTGGTCAGCAACTGGCCCGTTTAATCCAGGAGCAACCCTTAAACCTAAACGTATTAGAAGCGCGCATTGGAGCGGCCGCCGAATATTTTCGCCCACGCCTGAAAGAACTAAGCCGTAACGTAATCACGCACATGGGGAAAGTAGCCGAAGAGAAAAAGACCAAACAATACCAGGCTGAACTAAAAGAAGTAGAATCGCATGTATTCCGGCTGCAGCAGCACCTCGAAAAAGCCGCGGCCCTGCTCACCTCTTTCCGGGAAGGAAAAGAACTCACGAAACAAGCCGTACCGCAGGTAGAAGCCGAAGAACGCAAACAAATATTGCCACCTGGTCGCTCGTCGCGCACCGCCAAGAACAAAGAAAATACCGCTGCTGAACCACAAGCCAAAGGCGAGAAGAAAGAAAAAGGCCAGACCCAACAAGAGAGTTATCAACTGTATCTGGAAGACAAAAGCATTGAGGAAATTGCGACCTTACGCGGTTTGGCCCATACCACCATTGAGGGCCACCTGGCCCGCTACGTGCAGTCCGGCGATATTCCGATAGAGACGTTTCTGGACCCGGTAAAGCTGGAGCAAATTCTTACTGTAGCCCGCACCCTCGATACCGATCAACTCTCACCGATTAAGCAATTATTAGGCGATGAATTTTCTTACACCGACATCCGGTTTGCGGTAGCTTACGCCAAGCGATCAGAAGCGCAATAATCTGGAGCTATGCCAATGGGTAAAGCCTAAATAATGGTTTTGGTTCCGGCCAGAGGTTTAACTAACCCAGAAGGCTACTTTTGCCGGTTGGCCACCCGCTGGAGCTGCGGCAGGCTTAGCGCCAAATCTTTGATAAAAGAATGGTTTCTGTTTTCGCGCGCCTCAAACGACTCATTACGCGCCAGATAGTACCACCTTTTAAAATTAAGATCGAAACTACCATCCAACATGTAACAAAAGGTATTACTATTCCATTTAGAAAGTACGGCGCGCTGCGGTTTTAAAGATTTATGCCGTACCCAAATCACATCGCCGTGCCGGAAATACCTGATATTAATTTGTAATTCTCTCCATAAATAAATTAAAACCAATAAAAATATCAGGAAAACTTCAACGGCGAATATTAGCATAGAACTTAAAAATATTAAGGGTTAGCAATTGCATTGATGTAGCAAGTAGGCTATAATTTTCTTAAAACCAAAATAAAAATACTATTGGATATTAGATTTATACTCCTTATAATTATTCTTTTTTTAAATAAATTTTAATAAAAAGACCCAATATTCCAGGCTAGTGCAGGATAAGCAATCTTATAATTTACCTTGGCTAACGCAATTGTTAAGCGCAGCGGCACTGGTACCTTTCCATGGAAGATCGTTTTTAAACTGGCAAAGCAACAGACAAAATAAGTTTTAAAACTTGCCTTACGGCATATTTTTGTTCCCTGCCAATAGCGATCCAGAACCTGGCTAAAAAAATTTAATTCATCAAAAACCAAATCCAACCCGGATGCCGGAACCTACTTTTTCCCGCGACTGGAAACTGGTAAAGAAATCGACCCGCAATATTTTAAAAATGTGTTCAATGCCTACCCCCAGCTCTAAATAATTATCGGAGGCTTGGGTGCGTAAATAATTAAGCGTTACTACTTCCTGCCACTTTAGCTTCCGGAATAAAGGTATTTTGTTAAAAATAAACCCGTTAAATTCGTGGCTGTAATGTGCTTCTAAATAACTGTGGGCGGTGCTATATCGGTAATAATCCAAAAGCTGAAAACCACCAAAATTACCCGCGTAAATGGTGCGGTTGCCGTTAAAGTGTTTGTAGTCCATAAACCACAACTGCTTTTTGTTTAAGAAAGTACCCACCTGCACGCTGTAACTGCTATTGCCCACCAAACCAAATACCAAGCGGTCTCTTACATTTAAAGTTACCTGGTCATAATCTACATCGCTGCCCAATATTCCCGCAAAACCTTTGGTGTACTGGAGCCGGAAAGTAGGGTATTTACTCGGTAAAACCCACTTCTCGGTGGGGCGGGTAATGTAGCGCTGGCCGGGCCGGTACTGCAAGGCTATGCTGCCTACCAGAGCCTGGTGACGGTTAAAAGATGTATTGGCCAGCTCGGCATTTACAGGTGTGTTTGATGTAAAGTGCCGGTTGGGGTAATCTTTAAAAGCATAATCGGTAACATTTTCCAAAGGCCTGCGGTCGGCGTACTCAAGAGAGGGCATTAAAAAAAAGCCGTTGAAAAGCTCCGTGCGGTAAGCGGCCGTAATAAACTGCTTTTGGTATAACTTCAGGTAATTTTGCTCGCGGGCCAGCGTGTAGAGGCTGTTCCAGATTGGCGCAATGGGCTCGGCGCTGTTAAACTGACTAACAAAACGGCCTACTCCACCCGAAATATTGCTGAATTTAAATGGGTTAAAACTGTAGCTGCCTCTTACCTGTGCCTGCCACTTTTGGTTAGCAAAACCGTAGCGCAAAGTGGGGGTTATCTCGTAATTTTTATTTGTTTCCTCGTTCCATTTCTGGTACTGCACCTGTGCATTAATTACGGTGCCTTCTACGGTATTATACTGCAGCAACGACGAGCCCTGCGGAAAAGCCAGCAAGGGGTCTAGTGAGTAGCTGTATCTTTTAAAAGTATTGCGATAGCTATATCCCGACAAAAACAAATTGGCTACTTCAAACTTATTGCTTTTTTTGTCTAAAGAATCTTTGTAGGGTTTAGATTCTTCTATTACCCGGATGCTATCTTTTACCACGTAGTCTTTTTCTTCTTCTTCCGTTAGCGGAATCGGCCGGATTTCGGCCCAATACGTAGAGTCGCGTTTATTTGCTTCTTTTTCTACTACCATTACCTCGCTCTTAACGGCCTTTTTATTAAACAAGGCATCGGCTTTGGCTTTTTGCTGTCGCCGGAACTCTTTTTTCCGGGCGGCGAGTGTGGCACTGGCTATTACCGGTTCGGGCGTATTTTCTGGGGCTGCAGGCTGAGGCGCTGGATTGCTTTCGGGCGCGGTAGGGTAAGCCGGCTGCACCTGATAATTAGAATAAACCGTATTAAAATAGCCGTTGCCTTTAAACCCGAAAGAATCAAACTGTACGGTCATTTTTTGGGTGAGCAGCCGCCAGATGTTGTTTTGCACCGGCCCAAAGCTCTGCTGAATGCGCAAGGTATCGGCGTACTCTATCTGGTGCGCCTGCGTTAGTTTCAGGTTAAGGCTGTGCAGCCGCCACGAATCGTCGATGATATAAATATAGCCTTCAAACGCCGGGTCGTTGCGACGAATAGGCGTAACTTTTATTTTGTTGATGAACTTACCGTTTTCCTGGGTAGCACCAATTAATTTATAGCGGTAAAACAGCAAGGCATTATTGGCTAGCGGCGATACAAAAGCCCGCTCGCTTAAACCCGGTGCCCGTAATAAATTTTCGTAAAAATTAAAGTTAACCCGACCGGCCCGGTTAAAACTAAACCCTTTGCTGTCGCCGCTAACTTTCGACGAAATCATGCGCTCGTGCAGTTTATTTGGCTGCCGGAAACTCAGTTCGCTTACCGTTTCGGATAAATACACAATGCCGGGTTTCAGGTCGTTTACTTTTACGCCCAGCACGCGATTGGGCACGCTCGTGAGGCGACCCAATACTTTGGTATATACCCTACAATTATAGGCCAATGCTTCGTTTAAATGGTATTTCCGGCGGGCAATGGCGGCTTTTACAATGGCATAGGCAGGGTCTTTTTCGTTTGCTTTTACTTCTATTTCTTTCAGGCTGTATACATCCAGCACCAACGCCACATTGCGTTCTACATCAGTAGTCCCTATTTCTACGGTTTCTACTTTGGCCTGGTAGCCTACGTACTGAAAAACTATTTTATATGTGCCTGGTGCCAGGTTTATCTGGTAATAGCCTTGCTCATTGGTAGCGGTACCAGTAGTGGTGTTTTGAATATACAACGTAGCAAAAGGCAGCGCTTCGCCGTTTTCGTCGGTTACACGGCCTTTTAAAAGCGCGGCCCAGCTCACACCAGAAACGAAAAAGAGAAAAAACAAAAGCAAATATTTACGCATACCAGCTGCTCGGAATTCTGTCACAATTTACTAATGTAGATGCGGTTATTTTTTGTAAACGGGGCAAAGGGTTTAAAATTTTCCTTTCTGTACGTAACTGAAAGGTAATTTTGGTATGATTAGCTGTTTTTAAGTTATAAATAAGTAAATGGTTTGTCTTTTGAAAGATTACATCTTTCAAGGTGGTGGTGCTAACGGTAAGTTTTAGCCTAAGTTAGCTCCCGGCCGCGGGGCCCCGTCGGTGCGTTTAGGCTGTCTAAGCTTGTTTTCCTCCTATCGTCGGAATGCCTCGTCCCTCGGCACCACAACCTTAGAAGGCCTTTACCCCACGACTGCCGGAGTTTGCCTGTAGTGAACGTTTTTCCACCTTAAAATTTAAATAAAAATCTGATTATCTAAGCGTTTACTACAACAAGTTACCTCAAATGCTGCGTTATCGGAACTCCTTCCCTATTTTAGGGAAGGTGCCCGGAGGGTGGAAGGGTAAACCGGAGTTAAGGAAATTAAACGCTTTGTAATTTTTAAACCATCAGACCGGTTCTCTTTTACTAACGTGAGAAAGAGTTAGGAAATGAAGAGCCATCACATTATTTCACCTCCACCTTAACATATTCTGTTAAATCAGAACTAACTTGCACCCCAATATTGTTGCAAACTGATTTTAATCTATTTTAAAGCCCAAAAGGATAAATGTCATCAAACGCAAGAGAAAATAAAGTGCGGGTAGGTCTGGTGCAAATGTCGTGTACCGCCGAGCCCCAGGAAAACCTGAACAAAGCCGTAGATCGTATTCGCGAACTGGCCAAAGATAATGTCCAGATTGTTTGTTTGCAGGAATTATTTACCTCGCTTTATTTCTGCGACGTAGAATCTTACGACAATTTTAAATTAGCCGAAAAGATTCCGGGTCATTCTACCGATGTATTAAGTGCTTTAGCGGCGGAATTAAACGTGGTAATTATTGCCTCTTTGTTCGAGAAACGCACGAACGGCATTTACCACAATACTACCGCCGTGCTGGATGCCGATGGTTCTTACCTGGGCAAGTACCGGAAAATGCACATCCCCGACGATCCCGGTTATTACGAGAAATTTTACTTTACGCCCGGCGATTTAGGCTATAAAGTTTTTGAGACCAAATACGCTAAAATTGGCGTGCTGATTTGCTGGGACCAATGGTACCCGGAAGCAGCCCGTATAACAACCTTGATGGGTGCCGAAATATTGTTCTTCCCAACGGCAATTGGCTGGCACAAACTCCAGGAAATAGACACCAACAACGAGCAGTACCAGGCCTGGCAAACCATTCAGCGCGGCCACGCTGTGGCCAATGGCGTGCCGGTTGTAGCGGTAAACCGCGTGGGCATAGAAGGCGACATGCGGTTCTGGGGCGGTTCTTTTATCTCCAATCCGTTTGGCCGGTTGTTGTACCAGGCCTCGCACGAAGAAGAAGAACTGCATATTGAAGAACTAGACTTAGCCAAAAGTGATGATTACCGCACGCATTGGCCGTTCCTCCGCGACCGTCGCATCGACTCCTACCAGCCTATAACCAAACGGTTTATAGACCAGGATTAAGAAAATATTTAACCGGCCCGAATTGGTATTTAAACCGATTCGGGCCTTTGCATTTTTTATCTTTTATATCGTAAACTATATAGGGTAATAAGCTACTACGTTTGCCCTTGCCGTGTCTTATGACCGGCAAGTGAGTAACAGAAAAGCTAAGCAGGCTAACCATAACATTAAAAGATAATTTTCACAAGCACATCACCTATTAACACCTATGAAAACCCCTAAGGAACTGGGTTATTTTTTCCCCGCCGAGTGGCATCCGCACGAGGCAACCTGGCTGAGTTGGCCGCACAAAGAGGCTTCCTGGCCTGGTAAAATAAATACCATTTACCCGTACTACGCGCAGTTTATAAAAGCAGTAGCCGCCGGCGAAAAGGTACATATTAACGTAGTAAACAACGCCATGCAGCAGCAGGCAACCGGCTATTTAGAGCAAGCTGGGGCCGATTTAAATAATATTCATTTTTTTCTGCACCCCACCAACGATGCCTGGTGCCGCGACCACGGACCGGCTTTTTTAATTAACCCGGCTGCCGACCCTAAAAAAGTTATTGTAGACTGGGATTATAACGCCTGGGGCGGTAAATATTCACCTTATGATCTGGATTGCGCCATTCCCACGCACATTGCCAAACATTATAATATTCCGGTTTATTACCCACAAATTGTAATGGAAGGCGGTTCCGTAGATTTTAATGGTGCTGGTACGGTACTAACCACCACCGCTTGCCTTTTAAACGAAAACCGGAACCCGCACCTGAACCAGGACCAGATAGAAAAATATTTAACCGACTACTACGGCGTAGAACAAATACTTTGGCTCGAAGACGGCATTGTAGGCGATGATACCGATGGCCACATTGACGACATTACCCGCTTTGTAAACACCGATACGGTACTAACAGTAGTTGAAGAAAACAAGAACGACGAAAACCACGCCCCGCTGCAAGCAAACTTAAAAGCCTTGCATAAAATGCGGCTACTCAACGGCAAGCAACTAAATATTGTAGAACTGCCCATGCCTGCGCCGGTTATTTACGACGACCAGCAGTTACCTGCTTCTTACGCCAATTTCTACATTGCCAATGCCGGGGTTATGGTGCCTACCTTCCGCGACGCCAACGATGAACGCGCTTTAGAAATAATCCAAAGCTGCTTCCCGGACCGGCCGGTGATTGGCATCGATTCTACGGATATTATCTGGGGCCTCGGCAGTTTTCATTGCTTAAGCCAGCAGGAGCCCAAGGTTTAAACCTGTCTTTAGTATCAGGTAGTAAGTAGCCAGTAGCAGGAAAATATTGTTTGATAGAGGTATTTTCGAGACAAAAGCAGTTTTTTAAACGTTATACTCTCGGGAAATAAGTTAGCAGATACCTCAGTATTTTGAGACAAAATTACCGTTCCTGCTACTTGCTACCTGAAACTGAATCCGTACATGTTTGAACCGAAAAAGAATAAATCCTACACCAAAAAAGAAGCCCTGATAAAAGCGGCGGCTTATTGCGCTTACCAGGAGCGCAACCACCAGGAAGTTCGCAGCAAATTATTCAGCTACGGCCTCGACCCCGACGAGGTAGATGAGGTAATTATTCAGCTTTCAGCAGAAAAATTACTGGACGAAGAGCGCTATGCCAAAGCTTACGTCCGCGGCAAATATACCCTGAAACGCTGGGGTCGCCGTAAAATAATGCAGGGCCTCAAAGCCAGCCGCATCTCTGATTATTGTGTAAAACAAGGCCTGAAAGAAATTGACCCGGACGTTTACGAAGAAAACCTGAAATACTTACTCGAGAAAAAAGCCCGCACCGAGAAAGAAAAAAATCCCATGCTCCGGAAACAAAAATTAGCTTACTACCTCATGAGCAAAGGCTACGAAAACGATTTGGTGCAGGACGCACTAAAGGTGCTTGACGATTTGTAATTTGCTACTTTAGATAAAGGACCGGTTTACCGCTTTGAAAATCCCATAAAAGCTTGCCCTTGCCGTGTGTTTTTCACCAGCAAGTAGTTAGACTAAAGCTAACAGATTGGCGGTAATAACACCACCAATGGCCACTGGAAATATTTGTGAGGAAAGGCTATACAGAAATAAAGGATTTAACCTTACTACACATACGGTTTAATTGGGGGTAACTACCTTTACAAAACATTATCTTTGGGGTGGTATTACCGGATTTTTGTTTTGTTTTTTCCGGACTAAAACCACTGTTTTACCGGTCATCCCTTCCAGCATCGGCTTCAGAATCTTATCGGCGTTTTGGGCGGTTTGTTCCAATATTCCTGCGTTTAAAGCCGACCGACGCACATTCTTTTCGGCAAATTTATAGGCATCATCAACCAAAGTAGCATCCTGAAAATAAGTATTTTCCATGGCAAACACCTTGGATTTATTGTGGTCTACTTTAAAATAGCAGATTTCGGGTTCGGGCAAGTGAATGGTAATGGTAGAGTCGTTGGTGAATTGCACATCCTGGCGGGTTACCTGGGTCATGTCAATACAGCCAACGGCTTCGCCGGCTACAATCAGTACACTTTTGGAGTTGGGCAGCCACCGCGAAACTTCTTTGCTGTACTCTACCACATCTTTGAAATTATACCGCACCAATTCCATGCGGCCCAAACCTTCTATTTTGGTGAGTACCGTATTGTGCGTTACCTGCACCGTTTCCTGGGGTTTACCCAAAATGGTATCTTTAAAACTGCGCCAGATAAACAGCCCAACAAAAAAAATTATCAGTAAGGGTAGTACTTTACGAAGCAGGTAGATGAGAAAAGACATGTTTATAATGGATTTATAGAAGTATACGCAATAACCAAACCAATTAGCTATGTAAGCCTAACCCCTAACCGTTCCTGCATACCCACTATGCCCTGCAAACCGCCGGTATGTATCGCCAGAATAACGGAACCTTTATTAAAATAATTTTGCCGGATTAAATCGTAAATTCCAAACAGCATTTTACCGGTATAAACCGGGTCTAACTGCACCTGGTGCTGTTGTTTACAATAGCGGATAAAATATATTAATTCGGGTTTAACTTTGGCGTAGCCGCCAAAATGGTAAGCGGTTTGCAATTCCCAGTTGGGGTAGGTCTGGCCAGTGTAGTCCTTTACTAATTGGGTAATGCCTTTTGTTAAAAATTCGCCGCCTTTTAAAGCCGGAAAACCGAGAATATGTTTTTCGCCGGCTAAACCCGCAATTAAGCCAGCTACGGTACCGCCGGTACCAGCGGCGCAACAAAGGTAATCGTAAATAAGAGGTATTTCTTTTACTATCTCGGTACAGCCTTGTACCGCCAATAAATTGGTACCGCCTTCGGGCAATACATAAGCCTCCGGATATTGCTTTTGCAGATTTTCTAAAAAGTCGGGAGCGCTTTTGTGCCGGTACGTTTCGCGGTCGAGGTACTGGAGTTGCATGCCGCAGGCGGTAGCAAACGCTAAGGTTGGATTTAGAGGAAGATGCGCTTCGCCCCGGATAAAGCCAATCGTCTGAAACCCAAACGCTTTACCCGCGGCGGCTACGGCAGCAATGTGGTTAGAATAAGCACCGCCAAAAGTAAGTAAGGTATTTTTGCCCTGCTCCCGGGCGGCCAGCAGGTTGTATTTTAACTTGCGCCATTTATTGCCCGAAATGGTGGGGTGCAGCAAATCTTCCCGTTTTAAATATACCTGCACCTGGTGGGCTTCAAAAAGCGGGTCGTGCAGTTGCTGAACGGGGGCGGGATTAGGTAGCATGTGGAAGTATAGCTAAAAAAAATAGCGATGAGTTTTGCCCCTCATCGCTATGAAATCTTGGCTTAAATAATATTATTCTTTAACCGGCGTGGTGCGAAAAGCATAAAATATACCGCCAAACACCACCAAGAGCATCAGGATAGAAGATACCAGCGACACGGTATTCCCCAGCGCGTATTCTTTGGGCTCGAACTTAAACTCAATAGTATGCTGCCCCGCCGGTACCGGCATGCCGCGCAAAATATAATTTACCCGGATATGATCTACGGGTTTATTATCGAGGTAAGCTTGCCAGCCATCTTTGTAGTAAATTTCAGAAAATACAACAAAACCTTCTTGGACAGCCGTAACCGCATATTTTAAATTATTGGGTTCGTAGCTGGTTAATTTTATTTCGGAGCCAGTGGCATTATATTCTTTTTTGGTCACCGAAAACTTAGAAACATCTACCACAGCTTCATTAACCGGGGTCAGGCCGGTAAGAGCGGCTAACTCTTCGTCGGGGTTGTTAACCGTAATAATATTTTGCACAAACCAGGCGTTGCCCAGCGCCTGCGGATTGCGTTGTACCGGGTTGTTGGGATCGGTGGTAATTAAATAGCGGGTGTTCAGCATATTTAATACTTCGGTATTGTTTTGGGAGATATGCCGATCGATTACATCTTGATAACGGCGTAATTTGGCCCCATGGTAACCGCCAATCGATTTATGAAAGTAAGAGGTACGCGCATCCTGGAAAGGACTAGCAGCCAGATTTAATACCCGGTAACTTAAATCTTTATCCTGCAAAATGGCCTGATCGGCGGGTGTAGGCTCAAAGTGGGTTTCTACGAGGCGCTTCTGAAAATCGCCGTTGTTCAGGTACCGTTTATCTACCGACCACAAATCGATCAGGATTAACAAACCAATTACCAAAGTAGCGTTAGTAGCCGTAAGCTTTTGTTTCAGGTAGAAATACAGTACACCGGCAGCTAATAAAATAAATATTAAAGACCGGAAAGCATCGCCGCGCATCATGCTTTGGCGGTCGGCACGTAAAGCGGCTACAGGCCATTGCATTTGCTCTAGTTGCGCATCTACTACGCCTACGTAATCGGCCATACCCGCGAATAAAGCAACCAATAAGCAAATACCACCTGTAATACCGGCGGCTAAGGTTAATTTACGCTGGGCTTCTTTGGCATTGGTTTTATTTAGTTGTAGAAAGCGGTACAGCGCAAACATCGCCAGCAATGCAATCGAAAACTGTGCAATTACCAAAGCCATTGCTACCGCCCGAAACTTGTTGTAGCCCGGAAAATAATCGAACATGAAATAATTAAAGGCTTCGAAATTATGGCCCCACGCCAACATAATGGAAAGAATGGTAGCCACCAACAGCCAAATTCTAAATCGTTTTTCAACTAAGAATAAGCCCAGTATAAACAAAAAGCAAACAATGGCACCCACGTAAACCGGGCCACTGGTGCTGGGTTGCGCGCCCCAATACAAAGGCATATTTTCGAGCAGCTGCGCCATTTGGTTGGGCGGCACGCCTAGTTGGGCAAAAGCTTTTCCGGTTTCAGAGTCATCGCTCAGGCTGCCCTGGCTGGCTCCCCCGTTAAAGTTAGGAATAAGTAATGTTAAGGTTTCGCTTACGCCGTAGCTCCACTGGAATGCATACTCCCGATCTAAACCGCTCGACTGCTTATCGCCGCTATTGGCTTGTTTTAGTTCGGATTTGCCCCGGATGGAATATTTACCGTATTCCAAAGCCGTATACAACCGGCCAAAACTAACACCGGCCGCAATTACTGCTACCAGGCCCAGCACTACCACGCGCTTCAGGTAATCGCCCAGCCACTTTTCTTTGATGGCATACACCAACTGCACAATCCCGAATATCAGAACCAACAATAAAAAGTAGTAAGTAATTTGCGGATGGTTGGCCCGGATGTGCATGGTTAAGCCAAAACCAAATAATGCCGCGCCCAGCCACAACCGCTGACCGCCGCGCCGGAAAGCATAAAGTAACCCAGCCAAAGCCAAAGGCACAAACGCAATGGCGTACGATTTGGTATTGTGGCCCGCCTCCAGAATTACAATATTATAAGAGGTAAAAGACAAAGCAATGGCCCCCACTACCGATAACCACGTGCTCATGCCCATGGCCACAAACAAAATATAAGCGCAAATCAGCGTTACAAAAATATTGGCAGCTACCGGCGGCAAATAAAAAGTCATGGGTTTCAGGAAGAGCCCAAATAAATCGCCGGGGTAACGGGTGGCAATCAGGTAAGCCGGCATGCCACTAAACATGGAGTTGGTCCAGAGCGGTTCTTCGCCGGTTCGCTCGCGGTACTGTTCTATTTCGTGCGACATGCCCTTGGATTGCAGAATATCGTTTTGCACCAGGCTTTTATCTTCGAAAATGATCGGCGAGAAATAAGTGGCCGTTAAAACTAAAAAGAAAAGTACGGCCAGCAAATGCGGCAATACCTGGGCCTTAAAGTCAATTCTGCGCATGAAGTCTAGAAATCGTGATTTAATTTTGGCTTAGATATTTCCTGGCTTTCCGGCTGGGCACACCATACCGGATTAAAACAGGAACTTATCTGTTGGTTAGACGGGAAAGTTAGGCAATTATTTTACTTCTTCATAATCTACGTACTCGCCCCCGCGGAAGTCTTTGGGCTTGGGCTGCTCCGGAATGTAATCTACCTTAACTTTGCCCTCCGGCTGGGGCTCTGCTGGCCGCCGGTAAGCATTGGCATCTTGCATATTTACAAAAGTGCCGTTACGAATAGTTCTTTTCACAAATGCTTTGAGCGCCCATTTTAAAATATAGGGCATTACAAAACGCATAAATAAAAAGCTCAGAAATAATATTATCAGAAATTTAGTCATCAGTCAAAAATTTAAAATAAAAATCGCCTTGGTGCGACATAAGTTCAACACCATTACAGGGCAATAACGTTTGATTTGGGGATAAAATATAAGCATTATACCCAATACCGGTTAGTAAAGCCGCTACTTCTTGCCGGTTTTGGGTGCCATTCAGCTCGGTTTGGATAACGGGTTTAAACTTACGCAGGGTCTCCTGCATGTGCCGGAACACTTCAAACTCATACCCTTCTACATCGCATTTAACAAAATCAAGGCGGTTCAGGTTAATAAATAATTCGTCCGGAATTTTCATTTCTACGTCGTAGGTGCGGGCGTAAGAATCTTTGGCCGAACTCATTATTTTGGTCATGCCGTGGTGCAGCAAACCGTCGCGTTCGGGTGTACCCATTTTAATGCGGGTATTTTCGCCACCTAGTGCATAAGGCCACATAGTTAAGTTAGCAACACCACTCAGTTTTACATTCTGCCGCCAGATTTCCTGAAACATGGGCACCGGTTCTACGGCCAGCACTTTACCGGCGGGCCCAACTAAGCGCGATAAAATAGTAGAATAATAGCCCAGGTTAGCCCCGATATCGATGCAGGTAAAACCCGGCTGAATTATTTTTTTAAGAAAGAATATTTCGGGATATTTCTTCTGCATCAGGCCGGCCCGCACCATCAGCAGGTAAACCCGGCTCACGAACCGGATGTAGTTTTTAAACCCCAGGGTTTTTACCAAAAATTTGCGCAGTTCTTTCAAAGGCCGTTGTTAGCTGGTATGTTTTTAATAACGGCGCAAAGGTAATAATATTTAAATAAACCAGCTTGCCCGCAGCTCTCGTCTGTTTGTAAAGAAATATGATAGCCAACAATATTCTCTCTCTGTACAGTTGTGCGGAGAGCACTGCATTAACTTTACGCATAACATAAGAGATAATATTCTATAAATTGTTAAAATACAGCGCGTAATCTACTCTAAAAAGAATCAGCCTGATTTAAAATATTAAAACAGTCACTATCTGTAAAACATCTATTTATTTATATATTTACAGGCTCTTTATACCTCCTATTGCTTTAAAATTTTGAAATCCATCAGATCAATCCTTGTCTTCTTTTCCCTTCTTTTGTTTTTAGCTATTTCGTGTTCACCTAAAGTTCAAGTTCAATCAGATGCTAAAAATATGATGCCTTTGCCTGTGGTAGCTGATAAGGTAGAAATTATGTATACGGGAGAAACCGTACCAACAGGCGCAGAGCAGATAGGCAAAATCAAAATTACCGATAACGGCCTTTCTATTAATTGTGGTTTACTGGAAATCCTGAATTTAGGGAAGGCACAGGCACAACAAGCAGGCGGAAACATTCTATACATTACAAAAATCAGCTTACCCGACACCTGGAGCACTTGCTTCCGCATAGAAGGGATCGTTTATAAGCATATAACTCATTCTGTGGTTCAAACACCAACGGAAGAAGCGAGGAATACAACCAACCAAGATGATATAGAAATTGTAGAAAGACAACCCGGGTTTCCTGGCGGGGAGGCCAGCCTGCAATTATTTATTGCCAAACACTTTGTTTATCCGGCTACTGCTTTAAAAGACAAAGTAGGCGGTTTAGTGATTTTGCAATTTGTAGTTGATAAAACCGGAAAAGTGAGCAATGTAGAAGTAAAGCAGGGTATTCGTTCCGATCTAGATGAAGAAGCAAAACGCCTGGTAACTATATTTCCTGAATTTACACCTGCTTTCCTAAATAACCGAGCAGTAAGTTTCAGGTACACGATACCCATGAGATTTTCACCTCCGGCCCCATTATTTAAAAAGAAAGGGAATAAATAAGGGCTTTAAGATAAGCCGCGTTTTTTAAGAATGGCATACCGGAATCAAGCTTTAAATAAAATTTGTGCCTCTCTTTTCTCAACTAAAGCTAAAATTTAAATATTAGCCAAATCGCTCAACCTCAAGCATTTTCCTTACTTTTTAATATTAAATTATTTATTTATTCTGATAATTTATTTTTACATTGATTTGTCAATGAAATCATGAAAAAATATGCCCCTGAAAGTTAAATTCCTGTTATTTCTTTCAATCATAAGTATTTCGGTAAAGGCCGTTTGGGCCCAGGATACCAATGCGCCGGGTTACAGCTATACCAAAGGCAATGATTTATTAAAAGCCAAACGCTACAAAGAAGCTATTGCGGCTTACGATGTATACCTGGCCCATGATCCATTACTAGCCCAAGCCTTTAACAACCGGGGTATCGCTAAATTAGAATTAAAAAATTACCAGGGCGCACTCGCCGATTTTAACCGGGCCATAGAACTAGAGGGCTCTAACCCACAAGGTTACCGGAACCGGGCAATTACCAAACTCCGGCAAAAAAAGTATGCCGAAGCCCAAGCCGATTTTACCGAGGCCATTAGGTTAGCTCCCAAAGAGGCCGACCTGTACGTGGCCCGCGCAATGGGCCTGATGTTAACAAAAGCGTATAGCAAAGCCCTGGCCGACTTAGACCAGGCAATAGCCTTAAAACCAACGGCTCAGGCTTATTTAGAAAAAGGAGATTGTTTATTGGCTTTAAAAGATAACCAAAACGCCATTAAAGCATTTAAAGAAGCTATAAACCTGGATCCTAAATTAGCCGATGCTCAGTATAAAGCCGGTTTGGCCTACGACCAGGCCGGTAACACCGAAGCCGCCATTACCCATTACATGAAAGCCACCCAACTAAACCCCAATATTGCGGAAGCGTTCTTTAATGCCGGCACTTTAAAATTTGAGCAAAAAGATTACAACGGCAGTTTAAAAGATTTTACCGCTTTTATCTCCTTTTTACCCAAAGCACCCGCAGGCTACGTTAACCGGGCCATGGTACAAAAAGAATTAGGCAATTTAAAAGCCGCCATTGCCGATTGGGATAAAGCCATTAGCTTAAAAGGCAAAGATGCCAGCTTTTACAACGAACGCGGCGAATTAAAAATAAAAACAGGCAATTTCGACGAAGCCGAAAAAGACTTTACGTTTGCCATAGGTTTAAACCCCAAAAGTGCGCAGGCTTATTTTGGCCGGGGCTACGCGCGGGTTGCGCTTAAAAACAGAACTGCCGGCTGCCAGGATTATCAAATGGCCAAACAATTAGGTTCGCCGCACGCTGCCAAATTTATAGCCCAGGTTTGTAAATAAGCTTTTTATTAAAATGATTAAAAGACTTGTTTTAATAAATAATTTCGGGATAAATACCAGGTAAATAAAAAAGGCTCCTGCTTAAGGAGCCTTTTTTATTTATTATACACTCAGATACAAATTCCGTTCAGCGTAAACTTTGGTAAAATATTCATCTTCCAGGTCGTCGATAAAATAAATGGCCTCGCCGGTAGATTTCATTTCCGGACCGAGCTCTTTGTTTACTTCCGGGAATTTATGATGCGAGAATACCGGCACTTTAATGGCATAGCCTTTTTTAACCGGGTTAAAGTTGAAATCTTTCAGCTTTTTCTCGCCCAGCATTACCTTGGTGGCGTAGTTTACATACGGTTCCTGGTAAGCTTTGGCAATAAACGGCACGGTGCGGCTGGCCCGCGGGTTAGCCTCTATAATGTAAACCAAACCGTCTTTTATGGCAAACTGAATATTAATTAAACCTACCGTTCTTAAAGCCAAGGCAATGGTTTTGGTATGTTGCTCAATTTGCCGGATGACGTCTGCGCTTAAATCGAAGGGCGGCAGCACGGCGTAGGAGTCGCCGGAGTGGATACCAGCCGGCTCAATGTGCTCCATTATACCAATGATGTAAACGTCTTCGCCGTCGCAAATGGCATCGGCTTCGGCTTCAATGGCGTGGTCTAAGAAGTGATCTAGGAGTACTTTATTACCGGGGTTATCTTTTACAATATCTACTACCTGGGCTTCGAGTTCTTTTTCGTTGATTACGATTTTCATGCTCTGGCCACCCAATACGTAGCTAGGGCGCACCAACAGCGGGAACTTCAGGTCTTTGCAAACTTCTAAAGCTTCTTCGGCGCTGGTAACCGAGGCAAATGGTGGGTACGGAATGTTATTATCGCGCAACAAGCTGGAGAAAGCACCGCGGTCTTCAGCTAAATCCAAAGCTTCAAAACTGGTACCTAATATTTTAATACCGTAGCGTTCTAATTTCTCAGCCAGTTTAAGGGCCGTTTGGCCACCTAACTGTACAATTACGCCTTCCGGTTTTTCGTGCAGAATAATATCGTAAATATGCTCCCAGAATACCGGCTCAAAATACAGTTTGTCCGAAATATCAAAGTCTGTAGAAACCGTTTCGGGGTTACAGTTAATCATGATGGTTTCGTAACCGCACTCGCGGGCGGCTAACACGCCGTGTACGCAGCTATAATCGAACTCAATTCCCTGCCCGATGCGGTTCGGACCGGAGCCCAGCACTACTACCTTTTTGCGGTCCGAAACAGCAGATTCGTTCTCGCCTTCAAAAGTAGAATAATAATAAGGTGTTTTGGCTTCGAATTCGGCGGCGCAGGTATCTACTAATTTAAACACGCGATGAATACCCATTTCGGTACGCTTTTTATGCACTTCGCTTTCTTTGCAACCAAATAAATAGGCAATCTGGCGGTCGGCGTAGCCTTGCTGTTTGGCGCGGCGCATCAGTTCTACCGGAACGGTTTCTAGGGAGTAACGACGCAGGGTTTTCTCGGTATCGTTCAGTTCCTCTATCTGGTGCAGGAACCACGGGTCTATTTTAGTTATTTTCTGAATGGTAGAAGTAGGAATACCAAACCGCATGGCATCTTTCACGCTAAACAAACGGTTCCAGCTAGCATTGGTCAGGCTATCGATGAGCAGGTCGTAGTTGGTCATTTCTTTGCCGTCGGCGCCAATACCGTTGCGTTTAATTTCCAGACTCTGACAAGCTTTCTGCAGCGCTTCCTGGAAAGTACGGCCAATGCCCATTACCTCACCCACCGATTTCATCTGCAAGCCTAATTTTTTATCGGCGCCTTTAAATTTATCGAAGTTCCAGCGGGGTATTTTTACAATTACGTAGTCCAAAGCCGGCTCAAAAAACGCCGAAGTGGTTTTGGTAATAGCGTTTTTCAGTTCATCGAGGTTATAGCCAATGGCCAGTTTAGCGGCAATTTTGGCAATGGGGTAACCAGTAGCTTTAGAAGCCAGCGCCGAAGAGCGGCTTACCCGCGGGTTAATTTCAATGGCAATGATATCGTCGGTCTCGGGGTTTACCGAAAACTGCACGTTACAGCCGCCGGCAAACTGACCAATACCGTTCATCATTTTAATGGCTAAATCGCGCATCCGCTGATAAATGGTGTCGGGTAAGGTCATGGCCGGGGCCACCGTAATCGAGTCGCCGGTATGGATGCCCATCGGGTCGAAGTTCTCGATGGAGCAGATAATAATAATATTCTGGTTGTTGTCGCGGAGTAATTCCAGTTCGTATTCTTTCCAACCCATAATGCTTTGCTCTACCAGCACTTCGTGGGTAGGCGAAGCGTGCAGGCCGCGGGTTAAGGCTTTATCAAAATCAGCCGGGTCGTTTACAAAGCCGCCGCCGGTACCACCTAAGGTAAACGAAGGCCGAATAACCAGCGGGAAGCCAATTTCCTGGGCAATTTCTTTTCCTTCTAAAAACGAGGTAGCGGTGTAGCCTTTACACACGTTTACACCCAGTTCCAGCATCTTCAACCGGAATTTCTCCCGGTCTTCGGTGGTTTCGATGGCTTTAATATCTACCCCGATGATGCGCACCCCGTATTTTTTCCAGATGCCAGCTTTATCGCATTCAATTGCCAGGTTCAGGGCCGTTTGGCCACCCATGGTTGGCAATACCGCATCAATTTTATGCTTTTCTAAAATCTCGATGATGTATTTCTTTTCCAGGGGCTTCAGGTACACGTTATCAGCGGTAACACTGTCGGTCATGATAGTAGCCGGATTGGAATTGATGAGGGTAACTTCTATTCCCTCTTCCCGCAGAGAGCGGGCGGCTTGGGTGCCGGAGTAATCAAATTCGGCGGCCTGACCAATAATAATGGGGCCACTACCAATAATTAAAACGGATTTTATACTGTTGTCTCTGGGCATGCTAGCTGTATGAATAAATTGCGCAAAGGTAGGCAAAAAGTTAAAAGTTAGTAACCCAAAGTTAAAACTTTTGAAAAATAATAGAATTAAACAGTCTTATATCCTTAATTATAAATACTTTACGAGCAAAGACAGAGAAACAAAAAGGAGCAATATTTTTATGCTAGCCAAATAATATTTTAAGATTGGCTCTTCTTAAGTTGATTGGATTTAGCCCGTACCCGGTAGAAATGCGGCAATAGGAAAACGTACTGATTAAGTAACGGCAAAAATACTTGAATGGTAGTTTTAGCGCTTGCCAGCAAACAGGAGTAATAAAAGTTTACTTTAAAATAACCCAAAAACGAAGCGGCCTGCTTTAGAAACAGGCCGCTTTGTTTGAGTAACAATTAAAATTTATACCGTAGTAATTTGCTCTGGTTCGTTTAACGGAGCGGCCTGTTCATTGTCTTTTCGCTTACCGCCTAATATCTTTTTGAGGTAGTAAAAAGCCGCCATTAAAACGCCGGCAATAATTTTCCAGAATTTTAACAACAAGGCAAAAAAGCCTACTTTGGCCAAAACCTTACCGGCAATTAAACCACCTACGCCGTAGGCGGCTACTTTATCTACACCAGGGTTAAAATCGCTGTAGCGGTTGCCGTCGGTAAAGTCTACGGCCGCCAGCACCTGCGGAATATCTTTTTTAACGGTTGGTAAAATATCGATATCGCCAATTACATTTAGCATTAAGTAGCCTTTGCGGCCCAATATCCGGATGTTGTAGTTCAGGGTATTTTTTTCGCTATCGGCAAACTTTAGTTCTTTGGCCCAATGCAATTTATGGGTTTTCTCGTCGTAATACGGGGCGCTGGCCCAGCCCACCAATTCTACGGTTGGGTAACCTTCCTGGGCCCGGGCAGGATTACCATCGCGGGCATCCTGCTGCATTTCGGTGAGCAACTCGTCGTATTTCAGGTCTTTGGCATCATCGTCTTCAATGTAGCCGTCTTCGGAATAACTTATGTCTATGGCATACGTTTTTTCGTCGAAAGGACCTAAATCAGCGGGAAACAGCAAACCCAGCGTGGTAGAATCGGGCGGGTTGCCCCACAACTGGGTAAGCACATACTGACTTTGCTGGGCACTAAGATAACGGTAACCAGCCGGTACCTGCAAAGTAGCTAAATCTTGGCCCAAGGTTACTTTACCAGTTTGGTAGGTAAACGATTTCTCGATGCGTTCCTGCATTTGCCGCACCGAATCTTGGGGCGTAAGCGGCTTATCGGCGAGTAACCGGAGCGGTAAAAATAATAAAACGATTAAAAATACAGGTAGATGTTTTTGCATGCAGCTTAGGTTAAGTTTATAAATATTAGATAAAGGTAATATTTATAAACTTAATCCAAAAGCAACTTATAAGATATTTTATATTTTTAATATTACAGCCAATAATCGTTTATACTGCATTTGTTTTAACTATATTTTTATTCAGGCAGGTGTACGTCGGCACCTCCTATCGGCTTAAACATTAAAGAAAACGGGTTTTTAGCTCAGGCGTGGGCAGCATACAACTTTCCTGCCGGCCAAACCAACGGTAGCGGTTACGGGCAATAAATTTGTATACCGCATCGCGGAGAAAAGCCGGTAAAATGATAGCGCCGTAAAGTAGTGGCCAAGGCCCGGTTAATTTCCGCAGAATATGCAAGGCCGCCGCCGATTGCTGATAATACCGATTGTTCTGGATAAGCACAATTGAATCTATGCCCCGTTGCAGCGGCGGCAAGTCTTTTAACAATGCCTGGGCCGTTTCGGATTGTAAAGAAGCAAACCGAAACTGTTGGTCCGGATCGTGGTTAATTACAAATTGCACAAAGCCGTTGCATAAATTACACACGCCATCAAATAAAATTATGGCTGGTTGGTTTTTCATGGAAATAAACTAAAAGTAATTAGTTGGGGTAATAAATATTGCTGGCAAAAAACAAGCTGTAGCCTAGTAATTGCCTTTTACCTATTTAACGTAGTTTACTGGCAGCGGTTTTTACGCCTGTTTTTAAACCGTCGGCAAGTGGTTAGAAGCAATTCTGCTTTGGTGTGAGCAAGCATGTTAAAAAACTCGGCACAATGTAAGAACTTAATAATATCAAAAATGGCGAAACTGTTAGATAAAATTGTAATTATTGATATTGAAGCAACTTGCTGGGAAGGAAAACTGCCAGCAGGAATGGTAAATGAAATTATAGAAATTGGTATTTGTTTACTAGATGTTGAAACCGGCGAGATTACAGGTAACCGCGGCATATTGGTTAAACCCGAACGCTCTACAGTAAGCCCGTTCTGTACCGAACTAACCACCATTACACAAGAAATGCTCGATAATAATGGCATTTATTTTAAAGAGGCATTGCAGGTTTTAAAGAAAGAATATAGTACTACCAGCCGCGCCTGGGCAAGTTTTGGGGCGTATGATCTAAACCAGTTTAGGCGGCAATGTGCTGAATTGGATTTAGGCTATCCGTTTAGTCCATCACATATTAATGTAAAAACAATATTTGCCTTAAAGCATAAACTAAAGCATGAAGTGGGTATGGATGGCGCTTTAAAATTATTAGGAATACCTCTGGAGGGCACCCATCATAGAGGCATAGATGATGCAAAAAATATTGCAAAAATTCTTCGAACTATGCTGCTATAAGCCCAAATCCCTAACTATATAAGCTGCGCTGGCTGGTGTAAAGCGCTTTAACATAATACTATACTACTAAGAGACGTAAATTCTCCTTTATATTACAAATACTTCACGGTCCTGTCGTCCTGGATAACGCGGTAAGGCCGAACATTAATTTTGCGCCATATTACACCTAACAGCAAATTCTGTTTATAAGCCATCTTTGTAGAATGTTACAGCATACTTCGGCAGATTTATATAATATAAGTTGCTACATAATTAATGGCTAATCTGGTCCCAAACCAATTGCGCTGGCACCAAAAGTCATGGTTACCAAAGCCTGCTGCATTTCTTTCTTTGGGTGGGCGTTAAACACATTATAAATGTTTCTTTGCTCGCGCACCAGCAATTATTGCGTTTTTTTAAACGAAACAAAAAAATATCTGGACCCTCCCTTTCCGGAAGCAGCGCAGTGCTAATAAGCCAAAAGCAATACACTCCAAGCGAAAGAACGGTAGTATTTTATTATTTACATTCTTTTAAAATAATGTAAATAGATGTAATCTACAGCCTTTTTGTTTTAAATAATAAAGCAATGGCAGCTAGGGTAAGCCAAACTTATTATTAATAGAATGTAAACTTTTCGAGTAAAAATACGGACTACTTTTGAACGAAATTATACCTAAAATAAGAAATAATTATAAAAATGGTAAAATTATATAACCTTATAAATCCCAGTATCCGTATTAAGGAACTAATTACCAAAAAGGTTACAATTTTAAATAAGAAATCAACCAACTATGAAAAAAAGGAATCTGATAATCGCTTCTGCCTGCATGATGGGCTCTGTGCTTTTTGCCTGCTCTTCTACCAATACCGGAGCCGACACTACTGATGGCACTACCTCTGGTACCGACACTTACGGCACCACATCTGGTACTACTTCAGGCACAACCGGCACAACCACGGGTACAACTACCGGAACTACCTCGGGCGGTACTACTACTGGCACAACCACCGGTACTACTAGTGGCGGTACAACCACTGGCACTACCGCTGGTACCACTTCCGGCACAACTACTACCGGCACAACTACTACCGGCACTACCACGGGTACAACTACTGGAACTACCTCTGGCGGTACTACTACCGGTACTACAACCGGTACTACTTCTGGTACTACCAGTGGTACCACAACCGGTACTACCAGTGGCACTACCTCTGGCGGCACTACTTCCAGCACAACCGCTGGTACTACTACTGGCAGGTAGTTACATGTTATTTTAAATATTAATTTTTAATAAAAAGGCAAATTTCTGATTCAGATATTTGCCTTTTTACTTTTCTTACGGTTAGACTTACTATGTTTTACGGGGTGGTACCAAGTTAATTTATGGCGTACCTGTTACTTTACTTCAAAAAAATTTTTACGGTAGATTTGCGCGCCCTGGCTTTTATGCGCATTGGGGTAGCCATTATTATTTTAACTGATTTAGCCATCCGGGCCACCGACCTGGAAGCCCATTATTCTAACATGGGGGTTTTGCCGCTCCACGTCATGTTTCAGCACGTGTGGGACCCTTATTATTTTTCTTTTCATACCTTAAGTGGCTTGTGGCAAGTACAGGCTTTACTATTTTTATTTGCCGCTATGGCGGCCCTTTGCCTCTTGGTTGGCTACCATACCCGTACGGCTACTGTTATCTCCTGGCTGCTGTTGGTATCGTTGCAAAACCGCAATACACTTATATCGCAAGGCGGCGACGATTTGCTGCGGTTACTTTTATTTTGGGCCATGTTTTTGCCCTGGGGCCGCTATTATTCTATAGATGCAGCAGCTAAAAAAGAAGCTATCGATACCCCAACTCCCTATTTTAGTGCCGCCACTGCGGCCTATATTTTACAGGTTTGCTTTGTCTATGTTTTTACAGCCTTAATAAAAACCAGCCCCGAATGGCGCTCCGAAGGCACTGCCCTGTACTACGCCCTTAGCCTCGACCAGGTATTAATGCCGGGAGGCAAGTTAATCTATCCTTACCCGCTTTTACTCAAGTACCTGACCCACTTTACCTTTTTTGCCGAGTTATTCTTGCCCCTCATATTATTTATACCGGTATTTACTTCTTTCTTCCGGCTATTATTTATTGGTATAATTGCCTCTTTTCACGTGGGCATTAGCTTAACCTTGTTTGTGGGTTTGTTTTACTTAATAAATTTTGCTTCGATATTAGGCATGTTGCCGCCCGGAGCCATGAACTGGTTCGATAGTAAAGTAACACCTTTATTTTACCGGATAAAACAGCGGTTAAAAGAAGCGCCGTTAAGTACCCGCAATCTTTTCCCGGTAAGTATGCAAATAAAGTTTACGCCGCCAACCTGGTTAACGAAACCGCGGCGCCGCCAAATCCGGGAAACCGTAGTAATATTTTTTTTGCTGTATGGCATCTGGTGGAACCTGGACGTAACGGTTTTTAAAGGCAGAATAATGTCGGAGGGGAATAGGTGGGTAGGCACTTTGCTTCGCCTAGACCAGTACTGGGGCATGTTTGCGCCCGCCGTATTTAAAGACGATGGCTGGTATATTCTGGAAGGTGTTACCCAAAATAACCAGCACATAGATTTAAACCGCAGCGGTAATAGGGTAACTACGGCCAAACCCGCTTCGGTAATGGCTTTATTTAAAAACGACCGCTGGCGCAAATACTCCGAAAATTATTTATTTGTTTACAACGAATATATGCGTCCTTACTACTGCAATTTTATGCTTCGCCGTTGGAACGAAGAACATCCTCAAAAACAAATTATTGATTTAGAAGTAATTTACATGAAGGAGGTTACCTTGCCCAACTACCAGGTAGAACCCATTAAACGCGAAGTATTATGCGCCTGCTCCCTACAGAACGAATAAACTAAATATCAATTTGTTAATTTATTTAAACAGATACTTTCCTCTTTGATTATTATCCAGAGGAAAATATTGCTGCGTATTAATACCCCTTTAGGTTAAGGCTCCAGAATGGTTTTTACCCGTAAGCCGGCCTCCAAGGTTTTCTGAACCGGGCAACGCGCCGAAATATCTTCCAGGCGTTTGCGCTGCTCCGGACTTAAATTACCGTGTAAATATAACCTTTTGGTTACCTGGCTTAGCTTTGTATCTTGTTTATCACAGTTAGCACAATCGCTGGTATGGCTGCGTTCATGCGTAAGCTTTACTTCGGCTCGCTCTAAGGGCCAGCCTTTGCGTTGCGCATACATTTGCAGGGTTATAACCGTGCAAGCGCCCAAAGCACTTAAGATATAATCGTATGGGTCGGGACCGGCTTTAACTCCAGCCGGCAATCCCGATTCATCAACCACAAAGCTTTGCCCTTCAGTCTCAATCTGGGCTACCATACCGGCACTACTTTGGGCACTTACCACTACTCCGCTCATTTCTTTATTCTTTTGTTTTACTAAATCTTGCTTCATTAATTTTGCTATATCCTCCGCTCAATCTGTAATGGGTTTGCCCGGTAGTGACCTGCACTTTGCCTAAAGAAATATTATTTGGGGGGGCAAAGCCCACGGCGCCGGATTTTACCTGGCTATACCCACTAAATGCGGGGTCAGTATATAATTATTACTATATCCGGGGCTACTTTATATGTAACTGAAAATCAATATTTATTTTTTTATAAGCCATTATTTTTTTCTGAAAATGGTATTCTTTAAACCAATCCCGAGCACCGCTCCCAGCCAGTAAGTATTTTACGTAAACAGCCAGGGATATGGGTACCGAAAGAATTTCTCCTTTTGCTCTACTGAAAAATTCATTACTTTTATACTTATCGTAGTTAAATTGTCTAACCTTAGCCCCTTTTTATGAAGACAATCTCTCTTTTTTCTTTTATTATTTTATTTTTATTTACAGTAGCTAATGCCCAGGTAACCAACAAGTCTGCTGCTACCGGCGCCAAGCCCGACCCCAAAACCAGAACCTTACAACAACAATATAATTCGCTTAAATTCATGTCATCTACCCACACCGAATTTAACCAGGATTATAAGGTAGTAAAACTAAGAAACCTGGATGCGCTGTGGCGAAATGTGGAAGATACCCTACGGGCCCGTGAATTAAAAGTAAAACAAGCCCGCAAGGGAATAGAGCAAGAATTGCTGCAAGCCAAAAAGAGCCTACAGGAACAAGCAGCCCAATTAAAAACTTTACAACAGGAAAATGCTCAGAAAGAACTGGAAGTACAAAAAAGTGCACATAATGTAGCCAATATTTCGTTTATGGGCCTGGACATGAACAAAACCACTTTCGTGATTTTGAGTTGGGGCATTATTTTAATATTATTGGTGGTATTGGGTGTTTTATTTTATCTCTACAAAAACAGCAAATATGTTACCGATGAAAAAATAAAAGCATTTAGCGACATAGAACAGGAATTTAAAAACCATAAACAAATTGCCCGCGATAAAGAACTTAAAATTAAAAGGGAGCTACAAACCGAAATGAACCGGGTAGAAGATTTAAAACAAGAAATTCAGATGCTCCGGAAACAAGGACAACTTTAATAAGGATTTACTTTCCGATGAAAGTTTTCTATTTATTTAGTTCTGGCAGCTATGCTTAATTTCACACCTTACCTTAATTTTAAAATAACAGGCCGGAATTTAGCAGTCCGGCCTGTTGCAATCCCCAATTTTATCTCTCAACCCTTTCGGGGTTACAGCTTAAACCTAGCCAATTACCTGAATTAAACTTACATTTAATTAACCGGTGTAGCTTTTAACTCAGCCAAGGCTTTGGCAATTTCCTGTTTTTCTTTCTCATCCTCTACGGCCTTTTTATCATGTTCGGTTGGGTCGTAAAATTTAATAATATGTTGTTTTAACGACGGCGTTAAGTCTTTAAATTCGTTTTTAGCTAATTTTTGCAGTAATTCAGCGTAAGCTTTATCGGCTTTGTGGTAGGTGCCGGGTTGTATGCGAGAGCCCGTGTCAAAATCGGTATTGGGCAAATTTAAATTACTGGTATTTATAGATTTAAGCCCGAGGTTATACTTATCTACGGTGGTGGTAAAGCTCTCCATAAATAATTTTTCGGCGGCGGGCGTAGGCGGTTTAAACGTGAGCGGCCGTTGCGGCCCAATTTTAGGTAATATGCGTAACAGCCAGCTTAAAAATTTTTCCCATAGGTTGGGTTCTTTGTAAGTATTTCCCCAAGCTTGCTGGTAGCTCGCCTTGCTTAAACGATACTGAAATTTGCGGCGGGTAATACCAGGCTGTGCTTCTTGTATCTGGCTTTTTTTCATGCGCCAGGCGGCCCGGGTAAGGGTAGGGAAAATGGTACTTACCGTACGCCGATAGCTACCAATGGCCAACTCCAGGCTCACAAACTGCTCTTTTAATTCCAGCCCGTAGGTTTTCTTAAAAGCCCGCTCCAGTACCTCCTTGCTCACGGCAAAGCCAATAAAATCGTGGTAAGCTTCAGGGGCATAATTGCCGCGGGCAACTTGCAGCACATCAAACCCAAGTTCCATTTTTACGTGCGCCAGCGGGTCTTGCTCATAGGTAATTACATTGCCAAATTCTTTTTTGAGTTTGGGGTAAACCAAGGGCACCGCTTTGTTCGTAGCCATGGCGTGGCCGTAATTATCGGCGTAATAATGGGCCAGCGCACCCAAAGCAAATGCATATTCTTCCAGGTTCTCCGATTCGGCTAATAAATTTAGAATAAAATCGCCGGTGCGTACGTAATGTACTACATCGGTAAAAAACTTACTCCCAAACGGGTAATAGCCCATATCTTGTATAATGGCCCCACCATAAGCTTGCGCATGGGCTTTTTTTAATTCGTCGGGGGTAGCCGCCGGAAACCTTTTTTTGAGCAATGGCACTAAATAATCGTCCCAGGAAACATCAATAATAGCCTGGTGCGTTAACACACTATAAGCCCTGGCTGGGGCAGGTTTAAACAACACAAGTGCCAACAACAGACATAAATAAAGTAAAATTTTCCGGGTAGGTTTCCGCATAAAAGAAAATAGCTTTTGCCTACTTACTTATACGTAGGCAACAAAGCATTATGCGTTTTATACGTAAAATATAGAATTATAGATATATACGTTAAATAAATTTAGCAAAAAAGGCCATCAGCCATTAAATATATCTAAACGGTAAACCAGCTATTTTTCCGAGGTCATAAGTACGATTACCAGAAAGGTAGCCGTTAAGGGTATCGCAGAGATGATACTGTAAAAAATAAGGTTAGCGATTGGCTTTAAAGTGTGGTTGATTTTTATTTTAAACCCACCACTAAAGCTAATCGCTAACCCGAAAGATAAAATATAGATGATTATTTAATAACTCAGTTCTGCTATTACCGGTAAGTGGTCGGAAGCATAACGTTCTGGTATTACCCGGTTAGATAATACTTTAAATGGTGAATTATTAGAAAAATAAATAAAATCGATGGTACGGTTGGGCTTATCCACCGGAATAGTGGGCTCGCAGGTTTGGCAAGTGCGGGTAAAGCTTTTATCCATTAAAGCAATAGCGCTGCTGGTGGGGGTAGCATTAAAATCGCCGGCTACAATAAAAGGCAGGTTTTCCTGGGCTGCTAAATCAATAATGGCTTGTACCTGCGCATCGCGGTTTTGGGCACTCCGCACATCTAAATGCGTGCTGCCAAACCGGATAGTTTTACCGCCCGGTAAGGTTAGTTTACCGGTTGCCAGTACACGGGGTTCGCTTTTTGCATCGGCCCCGGAAGGCAATTTAATAACGGTAGTTTGGCTAAGCGGATATTTAGATAATATGGCTACCCCGTAATCGCCGCCTTGGTGATCAATGGCTTTGCCGAAGAACACCTGCATGTTTAGCTTCTGGGCAATAGCGGCGGCCTGGTCTACCCCGCCGGCCCGGGTTGTTTTTACGTCTACTTCTTGTAAAGCCACCAAATCCGGAGATTCGTTTTTAATAGTTCTTACAATAGCATCCAAATCAATATCGCCGGCTTCGCTTTTACTGGGCGGGTTACAATGATGAATATTATAACTCATTACCCGCAGGGTTTTATTTGCCGCTTTAGCAGTATCTCCTGAACCACCGTTACTTATTTTATTCGAGCAGCTTAACAAAAATATGGCAGCCCATACTACCGTAAATAACCTGGCAGCACTACTGGTAAAATATTGTTTAAAAAAGGAGGCGAATTGGATAATCATACAAAAGTAATTATTACAAATATTTAGAATAATCAGGTGGTTTTAAGTATATTAAACCAACCATTTTTGCCGCTTACCGGCGTTATTTATACTTTTCAAACTATTCCCTTTCCTGATCTTTCTTTCGGAAAGACCGGGAAGGGATATAAGTTTAAGCAGATGCCAACAGTGGCAATAAAACAGTTTAAACGCTTTTAATATTTGTAGCGCACAAAAGCTTCAATGGCTTCGTAGTCGGCGAGACCCAGTTTATCGTAAATTTTAGCCGTTTCGCGGTTACGTTCCTCGGCGCGGGCCGGGTCGATGATGCCCACCATGCCGAGGTACACGAGCTCGCGCTCCAGCGACTCGTCCGCCTGCGCCGGCTCGTGGTCGGCGAGCGATCGGTAGGCGACACCGAGCGGCCGCAGGG
>NZ_JBMQUD010000103.1:0-24218 GCF_057359045.1 Adhaeribacter sp. | reverse complement strand
TTAGTTAAGATTTAGCAGATTAGCTACCATTTAGCCCTGCGAAGTCGGATAATAAAGCTCTTCTGACCACTTTCAATATTTACAGTTATACCAATTGTAATAGGATTAAAATGGTTCCAAGATGTTTTATTTATCTCTTTCGAGTTATTTGATTGCGGGTTGAATTAAACCTATAGGTATATAAACTAAAAGTATATTTTCTTAAATTTTATATCTAAGGTAGTGGAATTAAATTATTGATTATTATATAAGATATAATTTCCCCCCTTGCATTCTGTCGCTATCCTGAATTTCTTTTTACCAGTATTTAGATTAGACAGAAGAATTTGGTTAAAATAAAAATATACCAAGAAAACGATAAACCTCAAAGGTAGTCTGTATATTTGCAGTAAAATTTAAAATAGAAAAATATTAATTTATATAGATGAGTAAATTAGGTAGGGTACTGGTAGCTATGAGCGGCGGCATTGATTCGTCGGTTGCAGCTGTTATGTTACACGAGCAAGGCTACGAAGTGGTGGGCATGACCATGAAAACCTGGGACTACGCTTCTTCAGGCGGAAACCGCAAAGAAACGGGTTGCTGCAGCCTCGATTCTATCAACGATGCCCGCAATATTGCTGTTAATTTGGGTTTCCCGCATTATATTATTGATATCCGCGAAGAGTTTGGCGATTTTGTAATCAATCATTTTACCGACGAGTACATTGCCGGTCGTACGCCTAACCCATGTGTTTTGTGTAACACCCACATTAAATGGGATTCGTTGTTGCGCCGCGCCGACCAGTTGGATTGTGATTTTATTGCGACTGGCCATTATGCCAATATCCGGGAAGAAAACAAACGGTTTGTAATTTCTAAAGGACGCGACGAAAACAAAGATCAGTCTTACGCTTTGTGGGGAATTTCTCAGCAGAGTTTAAGCCGGACCATGTTCCCGTTAGGTAATTTAACCAAACCCGAAATCCGGAACATGGCCATTGAAAGAGGATTTAACGAACTGGTGCAAAAACCGGAGTCGTACGAAATCTGCTTTATCCCGGATAACGATTATCGCGGTTTTCTAAAACGGCGGGTAACTGGTTTAGAAACCGAAGTTGCCGGCGGCGAATTTGTAATGGAAGATGGTACTGTTGTGGGTAAGCACGAAGGTTATCCATTTTATACCATTGGTCAGCGCAAAGGCTTAGGCGTAGCTTTGGGCTTTCCGGCGTATGTAACCCGCATAGAAAAAGATAGAAACCGGGTAATATTAGGTAACTACAACGATTTGGCTAAAAACGGCATGACCGTTGGGAAATTAAACTTAAGTAAATACCCCGATTTGTGGAACAAGCCTACCCAAACTATTACCAAGGTGCGGTACAACGATGCGGGTACTCCCGCCTTAATTGAGCAGTTAGGTGATAAAATGAAAGTTTATTTTGATGCCGGGGTACATGCCATTGCGCCTGGTCAGGCTGCTGTATTTTACGAAGGAGACGACGTAATTGGCGGCGGCTGGATTGAAGAAAGCTTTAAAATAGATTAATCTTTCTTTTATGGGCAAAAAGCTTTATTACTTGTTTTTATTACCGTTATTATTTTTTGGCTGCTCAGAAGAAACGATTAAAATTTCGGAAGATGACGGAAAATATTATTACCCCATGCAGGTGGGTAGTTATTGGGTGTACGATGTAAGTGAAACCAAATATATTCGTCGGGCTAAAAACCAGCCCGGCGATTCCATAACTTACCAAATCCGGGAACGGGTAGATACGGTTTTTAAAAATCAGGCCAATGAGCTTACTTATAAAATAATACGGTCGCGCCGCGCACGTGCATCGGCTGCATGGGGTGCCGATTCGGTAATTCTGGTTAATGTTTCGGCTTTGAATGCCCAGATTACGCAAAATAACAAAAGAGTTGTTAACTTGGTTTTTCCTGTAACGCCCGAAAAAAAATGGAATGGCAATGCTTACAACCAGAACAGCGGGAGCGAGGAAGAATTTTATTATCAGCATATAGGCCAGCCTTATACCTTACGCGATACTACTTTTGCTAAAACCGTAACGGTAGTGCACTACCAAAACGAGAATATTATTGATTTTGATGATCGGCACGAAGTGTATGCCGCCGATGTAGGCCTGATTTACAAAAAATATGTTGATTACGAATATTGCGGTTCTGCTGCGCAAAGCTGTAATATTGGTGAAGGATTTATTGTATATGGCATTAAGCGCATTCAGAAAATCCGTTCTTATTACATAAAAAAATAATATATGCGGAGCGGTGCTGCGGCAAATATTTTATGGCTAATCTTCTTTTGCGGACTTCAACTGCTGATGCCGGCTGCCCAGGCGCAGTCTGGTGAAGCTGTTCGTAACCGGAAGCACCTTATCTATTTTAAAGACAAAGATAACTCGCCGTATACCCTAGCAAATCCCCAGGCTTTTTTATCCGAAAGGGCCATTGCGCGGCGGCAAAAACAACAAATTACATTAAATCGGCGCGATTTGCCGGTAAATCCCGGTTACGTAAGCAGCATTAAAAGTACTGGTGCCCAGGTATTATATACCTCCCGCTGGTTTAATGCCGCTGTGGTGTATTGCGATTCTACGGTATTAGGCGAAGTGCTAAAGCTAAATTTTGTTAAGAATGGCCAAACTCTCAGCCGCCGTACTAACCAAACGGTAGTTATTCAAAATCTGAAAAGCAAAGGAAACAAAACTACTTTGCGTAATAATTTACGGGAAGCGGCCGATCGCAAGACCTACGGCGTTGCCTATAATCAGGCCAACATGATTGGGGCCGTAGATATGCATGCAGCCGGCTTTCGCGGCGATGGCATGCACGTAGCCATTTTCGACGGCGGTTTTCCGGGGGTAAACCAGATTTCGGCTTTCTCCCATTTATTTACCGAAAACCGATTAAAAGCTACTTTTGATTTTGTTGACCGCAACGAAGATGTTTTTGAGAAAGATAACCACGGTACATCTGTACTTTCAACCATGGCAGCATACCAGCCCGGTGCTTTTATCGGCACCGCCTACAAAGCCAATTATTACTTATTTATAACCGAAGATTCGCGTTCTGAGCACAACATAGAAGAAATAAACTGGTTACTGGCGGCCGAATATGCCGACAGTGCCGGCGTAGATGTGATTAATTCTTCTTTAGGTTATACTACTTTCGACCAACCTTCGCGCAGTTATGCGTACCAGGATATGAATGGCCGGAATAGTTTGATTACCCGGGCCGCTGACTTTGCCGCTGCTACCGGTATATTGGTTGTAAACAGTGCCGGCAACGAAGGCAACAAGACCTGGCGTTACGTGGGCGCACCAGCCGATGCCGATTCAATATTAAGTGTAGGCGCAGTAGATTCTTTAGGCCGTTTAGCGCCTTTTAGTTCGGTTGGGCCTACTGCCGATGGCCGCGTTAAACCCAATTTAGTAGCCCAAGGATTAAATGCTGCTATTGTTACGGCTGGTGGGGCCATTAGTCGGGCTAATGGTACTTCCTTTTCTGGCCCTATTTTGTGCGGTATGGCCGTTGGCTTTTGGCAGGCCAATCCAACTTTAACCAATATGCAGGTTATTAACTATTTACAACGAACGGCTTCCCAGGCTAATCAACCAGATAATAATTTAGGTTACGGCATTCCTAATTTTACCAAGGCCACGGCTTTGGCCACCCAAGAAGATAAACAAGGTTTAATTTTTCCGAACCCAATTCAGAATAATTTACTCCAAATTAAATTAGGCCATGATTACGAAAATCAAAAAATTAAAGTAGTCATATATAATCTAATTGCCCAGAAGTTTGCCCAGGAAGCTATTATTGCCATTCCGCCTAGCCGGGTAGTACAGGTAGATGTAACAAATTTACCACCCGGCATTTACAGTTGTATTGTTACTTGCCAAACTGGCCCCAAAGCTTTTAGATTTTTGAAAACCGTAAATTAAGAGCAGCTTTTAACTGGCAATATATTCTTTTTAATAATTGCCGGGTTTAAAAAGTAATGTTTAAGATTCTGCTAACTTTTATTTAATAAAAATTAACGCACCCGTGAAACACCTGATTGCTCCATCTTTATTAGCGGCTGATTTTGCTAATCTTCAGTCGGAAGTAGAAATGCTAAACCAAAGCGAAGCAGATTTAATGCATATAGACATTATGGACGGGGTGTTTGTGCCTAATATTTCGTTCGGATTTCCGGTACTGGCTGCCATAAAAAAATACGCCAAAAAACCTTTAGATGTGCATTTAATGATTGTGCAACCAGAGCGCTATATAGAACAATTTGCGCAAGCCGGAGCCGCTATTATTACCGTGCATTACGAGGCTTGTACGCATTTACACCGTACCGTACAAAGTATCAAAGATGCGGGGGCAAAAGCGGGAGTGGCTCTAAACCCGCATACACCCGTGAGTTCTCTTGAATATATTATTCAGGATATAGATTTAGTTTTACTGATGTCGGTTAATCCGGGCTTTGGCGGTCAGAAATTTATTCCGCAGACTTATCGCAAAATTGAAGAAACTAAAAATTTAATTAACCAGAGCAATTCCGGTGCATTAATTGAAATTGATGGTGGTGTAAACGTAGAAAACACAGCGGGCTTAATCCAGGCCGGAGCCGATGTGCTGGTTGCTGGTAGCTTTGTGTTTTCTTCACCTGATCCGCAGCAAACCATTAAAAACCTGAAAGAAACCCAAGTTCGCTTAATTGTTTGATGCCGTTAAAACTTTTATTTCGGTTCTTTTTTGTGTTCTTAGCTTTGCCGGGCCTGGCCCAAACGGCTACCATTACGGGACAGGTTTACTCGCAGGACCAAGTGCCGCTAGTGGGCGCTGGCGTAACTGTAGTGGGCACAAACAATGGGGCAACTACCAATAATCAGGGTAAGTTTAATCTTAAGGTTCAAAGCAATGTTTCTATTAAGTTGATTTTCAACCATGTTGGCTATCAAAAATATTTATTGGATTTACGGCTAGCAACCGGCGAAACAAAGGAGTTACGCATTGTGTTGGTAAATGATACCACCGCTTTAAAAACTGTTACCATAACCGGCCACGATCCTAAAAGCACCCGTGAACAGGTAAGCATCACACAGCTAGATTCGCGTTTAACCAAAAGTTTACCTACGGCTTTCGGCGATTTTAATAAGATTCTAGTTACGTTACCAGGTGTTGTAAGCAACAACGAAATGTCTTCTACTTATTCAGTGCGAGGAGGCAATTACGACGAAAACCTGGTTTATGTAAACGATATCGAAATTTACCGGCCTTTTTTAGTTACCAATGCGCAACAAGAAGGTCTCAGTTTTATCAATCCGGATCTGGTACAGGATATTCAATTTTCGGCTGGTGGCTGGCAACCACAGTACGGCGACAAACTTTCGTCAGTACTAAATATTACTTATAAAACGCCCGAAAAATTTGGAGGTTCAGCTACCGGCGGCTTTTTAGGCGGCGCGGCGCACCTCGAAGGCCTCAGCCGGAATAAGCGGCTAACCTACGTGGTTGGGGGGCGCTATAAAAATGCCCAACTATTATTTAATAAAGGTTTGCAAACCAGCGGCAATTACCAACCTAAATTTGGCGATCTGCAAACGTATATTAATGTACAGGTAGGTAAAAAAGCAGATCCCGGCCGGACTACCCTAGGCTTTTTGGGCAGTGTGGCCCGTAATAAATATTTGGTTTTACCCACCCAGCGCGAAACTACCTTTGGCACGGCCAACCAATACGTGCGGTTGCAAGTTGCTTATGCAGGCCGCGAACGAATGGAATACGATACGTACCAGGCCGGGCTGGTGCTGCAGCACCATTTTACCGATAGCTATACCGCGCGGTTTATTGTTTCTAATCTGGTTTCGCGAGAGCGGGAATTACGCAGCCTGGAAGCCGGTTATAATTTTTGCGACATTGATTTAAACCCCAATTCTAAAGATTTTAACCAGTGTGTGCAGCAACGTGATGTTGGTACGCAGTACAATTATTCCCGCAATATTTTGTTAGCTAAAATATTAGCCTTAGAAACCCGGCATTCCTGGAATATATCCGACCAAAACCAGGTTAGCTGGGGCTTTAAGTGGAGCCGCGAAAATATTCAGGATGTTTTAGATGAATACCGTTTTAAAGATTCGGCAGATTTTGTCACCCTAAATCACCTGCTTAAAGCCGATATAAAATTGTTTTCGGACCGGTTGAGCGGCTTTGCGCAGCAAACGTTGCGATGGGCCGGCGGAAAAACCCTGACTTACGGCCTTCGGGCTAATTACTGGAGTTATAACCAAGAGATGGTGGTAAGCCCGCGGGTGCAGTATGCCTTTAAAGCGCCTAGTAACGAAAAATTATCATACAAAATAGCAGCAGGTTATTATTACCAACCACCTTTTTACCGCGAATTGCGCAACGAAGCAGGTAGCTTGAACCGTAATTTAAAAGCCCAGCGTTCCCTGCATTTTATAGTTGGGAACGAATATCAGTTTAAAACCTGGAACCGCGATTTTAAGTTAGTATCAGAGGCTTATTACAAGCATTTATCCAACGTTATTCCTTACGAAGTAGATAATGTGCGCTTGCGGTATTATGCCCGCAACAATGCCAAAGCGTATGCTTTCGGATTTGATACCCGGGTAAACGGTGAATTTATTAAAGGCGCCGAATCCTGGTTTAGCTTGGGCATTATGTCGACGCGGGAAGATATAACCGGCGATTCTACTTACGTGTACGAAAAAGGTACCCGGCGCATTATTGGCAAGCAACCCTTGGGCTACATCCGGCGACCCACCGACCAGCGGGTTACCTTGGGCGTATTTTTCCAAGACCAGCTACCCAGCGACCCAAGTGTGAAGATGACCTTAAATTTAGTTTACGGTACTGGTTTGCCGTTTAGTCCGCCGGGACGAGAAGAGATTAGGAACCAATACCAAATGCCCGGTTACAAGCGGGTAGATATTGGTTTTTCTAAACTGATAACTTTAGATGAGGTAAAAGCATTAGAAAGTTTGTGGCTGGGTTTGGAAGTACTAAATCTACTGGCAGCAAATAATGTAATTTCATACGATTACGTAGAAGATGTAAATAAAATTACATATGCTGTTCCCAATTATTTATCTTCCCGGTTGATAAATCTGCGGTTTGTAGCCCGGTTTTAAACTAATCTACGGTGTGCATTTTTACTTTCCACAAATCCAGCGAACGCTCCATGTCTTGCGCCATAGGTGTGTAACTTTTGGTGTCTTTCTGCCCGAGCTTAATAGCTTTTTTGGTTAAATTAATGGCGCCCTCATATTCATTTTTTTGGGCGAGTAACTGGGCTTTAAGCCAATTATTATAAAAATTTTCTTTAATCTGAATAGATTTATTAATCCATTGCAAAGCCTGCTCGTGCAATTTGTTGTTCTGAATTAAAAACTGGGCGGCCAGGGCATAGCTATTCCAATCATCTGGTTTTACGCTGGTTAAATCTTCTTTAAGTGTAGCAACCGTTTTTTCAAATACTTCTACCGAAATAATAAAAGAAATTTTAAGTTTTTCCCAGTTTAAATTCAGCCGGCCTTCGGTGGGTTCCAGGTCGGTAAAAGAATATTGTAAAGTCTCCTGGAAAGGAGCCGGCTCGGGCTTTACGGGCACCCGAATTACATCTTCAGCGGCATTGTACGTTTCTGTTCCCCACTGCTGGGTATTTTTATTAAAAATGACAAACCAATTTGTTTCGCTTTCGGGCAAGGTAAAAAAAGAATACGTGCCGGCTGGCAAAGGCACCCCGTTAATCTTAACATCCTCGGTAAAATCAATTAAGGTTGCTTCGTTGGCTCCACACCGCCAAACTTGCCCATAAGGCACCAACTTGCCCCAAATAGCCCGGCCTTTTACGCCTGGCCGGTGATAAGTAACTGTAATATCGGTAAGGCCTATGGTTTGGATTACCGTAGCTTCGGGGCTGGCTTGCGGCAATCTTACCTGACTGTAAGCATTACTTAAAGTAAATAAAATAAAAAGTATGATTACCAAACATTTGGGCATAGTTAATTGTTAATGTGGTTTAACAGGTGACCTTAGGCCTTGCCAGAATTAGGTATAAAAAATAATGCCAAAAATATTACCTAAGTCGTTCTTTATTATACAAAAGTATAAATTATACGGGTAAAAAAACCGCATAAAAAAAGTATTAATTTCTATTTTTTGATTTTAATTAAATACGATTACCTTTGCCACACATCATGAGCAACGGCAAGAAACAAGTATTATTCTTATCTCATATAGCAGGTTATTACACCAACCTGGGTGAAACTATGCCCGGCTTTTTTTATCATCATTGCCATTAAAAAGAATATATTTTTCTTTTTGTGCCTCGGCAAAATCTTTTTTAGCGCCCACATTTCGAGTTTGGGTTATATCTTTGAAAATATTTTACATTCATGATCCGTTTAGCAATTCAAAAATCCGGCCGGTTAAGTGAAGATTCCTTAAATCTTATCCGGGAGTGCGGTATTTCTTTTATTAACAGTTCTTTAAAACTTAAAACCGAAGCAACTAATTTTCCATTAGAAATTTTATTTCTGCGGGATGATGATATTCCGGGCTATGTAGCCGATGGAGTAGCTGATATTGGCATTGTGGGCGAAAACGTTTTGGTAGAAGCTGGGAAACAAGAACTGGCTCTGCAAAAATTGGGGTTCTCTAAATGCCGCCTGGCCATTGCGGTGCCTAAAGCTGCCGAGTACCATAACATTCAGGATTTGCAAAACAAAAGTCTGGCTACCTCTTACCCCAATTTACTAGAAGCTTACCTGGAGGAGCGGGGCGTGCAAGCTAATATTCATACTATTAGTGGTTCTGTAGAAATAGCACCCAGCATAGGCTTAGCCGATGCCATTTGCGATATTGTTAGCTCTGGTAGTACTTTAATAAGTAATGGCTTACGCGAAGTAGAAAGCGTTTTCCGGTCCGAAGCGGTGCTTATTGCGCACCAAGCCCTATCAGAAGAGAAAAAGAAGATTCTCAACCAATTGCTTTTCCGCATTCAATCAGTACGGAAGGCGCAAAAAGCTAAATATATATTATTAAATGCACCCAATGATTCTATTCCGGCCATAAAAGCACTTTTGCCCGGCATGAAAGCGCCTTCAATTTTGCCTTTGGCCGAAGAAGGTTGGAGTTCGGTGCACTCGGTAGTAGACGAAGATGATTTTTGGGAAATTATTCAGAAGTTGCGTGAAGTAGGGGCCCAGGGTATATTGGTTGTACCCATCGAAAAAATGATTTTATGATCCGGAAAGTCTTAAATCCGGCTATTTCGGAATGGGTTGCGCTTACCCAACGGCCGGTGCATAATTTTGAAACGCTGGAGCCCGCCATTCAGGCAATTTTTTCGCAAATCAAAAACGAAGGCGATGCCGGCCTGAAAGCCCTTACCCAGAAATTTGACGGCGTTCAGTTAGCCGAGTTATTTGTAACCGACGACGAGTTAACACAAGCTGCCGGCCAGGTAAGCCTAGATTTGCAAAAGGCAATTAAAGAAGCGGCTCAAAATATTAAAGCTTTTCACGAGCAGCAGCGCGAACCGGTAAAAAAGATCCAAACCATAAATGGCGTTACTTGCTGGCGCCGGAGTGTACCCATCGATAAAGTTGGTCTATATATTCCCGGTGGTTCGGCGCCATTGTTTTCTACGCTGCTTATGTTGGGCATACCGGCTACTTTAGCGGGCTGCAAAGAAATTATTTTGTGTACCCCGCCCGCCAAAGACGGCAGCATTCATCCGGCCATTTTATATACCGCCCAATTATTGGGTATTAAGCAAATTGCCAAAGTGGGCGGCGCGCAGGCCATTGCAGCTTTGGCTTTTGGTACCGAAAGTATACCCCCCGTTTATAAAATATTTGGACCAGGCAACCAATACGTAACCATGGCCAAACAACTCGTAGGTAAGCTCGGTGTGGCCATCGATATGCCGGCTGGTCCGTCGGAGGTTTTGGTCATGGCCGATGACTCGGCTAACCCGGCTTTTGTAGCCGCTGATTTATTATCTCAGGCAGAACATGGCCCGGATTCGCAGGTTATATTGGTTTCAGATTCAGAAAGTTTAGTAGATAAAGTTGAAGCAGAACTGGAAAAGCAATTGGCCGTTTTGCCCCGGCGCGAAGTAGCCCAAAAAGCCTTGCAGAATAGCTTGGGCGTGGTACTGGCAGGACCAGAACAAATGCTGGCTTTTTCTGATTTATACGCTCCCGAACATTTAATTCTGGCCGTAAAAAACTATGAACAAATAGCCGAAAGAATCACCAATGCGGGTTCTGTTTTCCTGGGCAACTATACGCCTGAGGCGTGCGGCGATTATGCATCGGGTACTAACCATACCTTGCCTACCAATGGCTACGCGCGGGCTTACAGTGGCGTATCGCTCGATAGTTTTTTTAAAAAGATTACCTTCCAGGAAATTTCTGTAGCAGGTTTGCAACGGTTGGGCCAAACCGTAGAAGTAATGGCCGCCGCCGAAGGATTAGAGGCACACAAAAATGCCGTTAGTATCCGGCTTAAAGAAATAGATAGTAAAAACGAAAATGTTTAATATTAAATCTCTGGTGCGCGCCAATATTCTGGCCATGAAACCTTACTCATCGGCGCGCGACGAATTTGAGGGCGATGCCAATATTTTTATTGATGCCAACGAAAATAATTTAGGCAGCCTGGCCGCCGATCAATCCTATAACCGGTACCCCGATCCGCATCAGCGTAAACTAAAAGAAAAAATTGCGCCCATTAAAGGCGTGAAACCAGAACAAATATTTCTGGGCAACGGCAGCGACGAAGCCATTGACTTACTAATCCGGTTGGTTTGCAAACCCGGCAACGACGAAATACTAACCTTTGGCCCTACGTATGGTATGTACGATGTAGCCGCTAATCTAAACGATATTTTTCTCCGGCACATCAGCCTCGACGAAAAATTTCAGGTACAGGTAAGCAAACTACAAGGGCAAATTCATGCCAATACCAAAATAATTTTCCTTTGCTCGCCCAATAACCCGACCGGCAATTTAATTAATCCGCAGAGTATAGAATATATATTGCGTAATTTTAGCGGATTGGTGGTAATAGACGAAGCGTATATTGATTTTGCGCCTGTCGAAAGCTGGACCAAGCGACTAGCCGAGTTTCCGAACCTGGTGGTTTTGCAAACTTTCTCTAAAGCTTGGGGTATGGCGGCGCTACGCTTGGGAATGGCGTTTGCTTCGCCGGAAATTATTAGTTTCCTGAATAAAATTAAACCGCCTTATAATATTAGCGAAGCCACCCAACAAATTGCCTTGAAGGCTTTAGACCGGGCCGATGAATTAGCCGGCATGATTGCCGAAATAAACAATGGCCGTGAATATTTGCAGCAAACCTTACCGCACATACCGGTTGTGCAAAAAATATTCCCTTCCGATGCAAATTTTATTTTGATTCAGGTAACGGAAGCCGACAATATTTATGCTTATTTATTAGCCAAAGGCATTGTGGTGCGTAACCGTTCTAATCAATTAAACTGTTATAATTGTCTCCGGATTTCGGTAGGTACCGCCACCGAGAATGCCGCTTTGGTAGAGGCACTCAAAGCTTACCCGCAATCTGAATTCGTTAAAGCCTAACATACTGTGAAAAAGAAAGTATTATTTATCGACCGCGACGGGACCATTCTTTTAGAACCACCCACTGATTTTCAGGTTGATTCTTTCGAGAAATTTAGTTTTTACCCCGGCGTTATCCGGAATTTATATAAGATCCAGACCGAACTGGATTATACATTTGTAATGGTTACCAACCAGGACGGGTTAGGCACCAGTTCTTATCCCGAAGAAACTTTCTGGCCCTACCAAAACAAAATGCTCGAAATCCTGGAAGGCGAAGGTATTACTTTCAGCAATATTCATATCGACCGGAGTTTTGAGCACGAAAATCTGCCATCGCGCAAACCAGGCATTGGCATGTTAGAAGAATATTTTGCCGAAACTTACGATTTAGCTAATTCTTACGTTATCGGCGATCGTTTAACTGATATACAATTAGCCGAAAACCTGGGTGCCAAAAGTATATTTTTAGGTCAAACAGCAAATGACCGGGCAGCGCTAACCACCGCCACCTGGGACGAAATATACCAGTTTCTGCGGTTACCCGATCGTACCGCCTCGGTAATCCGAAACACCAACGAAACCAAAATAAAAGTAAACCTGAACCTGGATGGCAATGGCCACATGCAAATTCATACGGGTTTGGGGTTCTTTGATCACATGCTCGAGCAATTAAGCAAACACTCCGGCACCGATATGGAAATTCAGGTGCAAGGCGATTTGCACATCGACGAACACCATACCATTGAAGATACCGCTATTGCTTTAGGCGAAGCTTTTGGCCAGGCGCTGGGCAATAAAATGGGCATCAGCCGCTACGGTTATTTATTGCCCATGGACGATGTGCTGGCCCAGGTAGCCCTAGATTTTTCAGGTAGGCCTTGGTTGGTTTGGGACGCAGAGTTTAAACGCGAAAAAGTAGGTGATATGCCTACCGAAATGTTTTACCATTTCTTTAAATCGTTTAGCGATGCGGCCAAGTGTAACTTAAATGTAAAAGCCGAGGGCACCAACGAACACCATAAAATTGAAGCTATTTTTAAAGCGGTAGCCAAATCTATAAAAATGGCCGTGGCTCGCGATATTACCAATATGGCCTTACCCAGTACCAAAGGGGTATTGTAAAGTAGTTATTAGTGTTTAGTTATTAGTTATCATTCTGGTATATATTAAGACTAAATACTAATTACTAACAACTAACAACTTAAAGATGAACGTTGTAATTATAGATTATAAAGGTGGCAATGTGCAGTCGGTGCGGTTTGCTTTAGAGCGCTTGGGCGTACAGGCAACCTTAACCGCAGACCGGGAAACCATCCAGAAAGCAGATAAGGTTATTTTTCCCGGCGAAGGTGAAGCCAATTCGGCCATGCGACAACTAAAAGCCGACGGCCTGGATAAAATTATACCTAACTTAAAGCAGCCATTTTTAGGTATTTGCCTGGGTATGCAACTCATGTGCCGCCACAGCGAAGAGAATGACACGCCCATGCTGAATATTATTCCGTTGGATGTAAAGCGGTTTGTTACAGACTTAAAAGTGCCCCACATGGGTTGGAATAATATTTATAATTTAAAAACCCCTATTATGGCGGGCTTAACCGAAAAAGATTACGTGTACTTTGTGCATAGTTACCATGTGCCGCAGAGCGAGCATACCATTGCCGCTGCCGATTACCCGGAGCCTTTTAGCGCCGCGGTACAGTATAAAAATTTTTATGCCGTACAGTTCCATACCGAAAAAAGCGGCGCTACCGGCACCCGCATTTTACAGAATTTTTTAAACTTATGATGCGTATTATTCCGGCCATAGATATTATTAACGGCCAATGTGTGCGGCTGACCGAAGGTGATTTTAATCAACAGAAAACGTACGACAGCAACCCGATAGAAGTAGCCAAAAGGTTTGAGGATAATGGCATAATCCATTTGCACCTGGTAGATTTGGATGGCGCCCGGGCCCGCAAGCCTGTTAATTTAAAAGTACTCGAAGCGATTGCGGCTGCTACCACATTACACATTGATTTTGGCGGCGGTATTCAGTCGCAGGAAGCCATTGAGCAAGCTTTTTCGGCGGGTGCAAGCCAAATAACGGCTGGCAGCATTGCGGTGCGGGAACCCCAAATCGTAGCTAGCTGGTTAAGCACTTTTGGTCCGGAGCGCATTATTATTGGCGCCGATTTTCGGGATAACACCATTTCTATAAATGCCTGGGCCGACCAATCGGATATAACGGTAAATAAATTTGTAGCAGATTACCAGGAAAAAGGGGCAACTACCTTTATTTGTACTGATGTAAGCAAAGATGGTAAGCTGCAGGGGCCGGCAACCGGCACTTACACTAACCTCGTAAAAACTTACCCGGATGCCAAAATTATTGCCAGCGGCGGTGTCACAACCATCCAGGATTTAGAAGAATTAAAGGCTGCCGGTTTGTTCGGTGCTATTATTGGTAAAGCTATTTACGAAGGCACCATTACCTTGCCAGAATTAAAAAGTTTTGTATGTTAACCAAACGCATTATTCCTTGCCTTGATATTAAAAACGGGCGCACGGTAAAAGGTATTCAGTTTGAGAATATTCGGGATGCCGGCGATCCGGTTGAACTTGGGGCCGAATATGCCCGGCAGGGTGCCGATGAGTTAGTATTTCTGGATATTACCGCTACGAACGAAGAACGCAAGACCTTTGCAGCGCTGGTCCGGGATATTGCCCGCCACTTAGATATTCCGTTTACCGTAGGTGGTGGCATTAGCTGCATTGCCGACGTAGAGTTGCTGCTGCAGGAGGGAGCCGATAAAGTTTCGGTTAATTCGGCAGCCATTAAAACACCTACGTTGGTAAACGTACTAGCCAAACGTTTCGGCAGCCAATGTATAACCGTTGCCATCGATACCAAATTAACCCCGCATGGCTGGAAAGTATTTAGCAGGGCCGGTACTTTGGAAACGCCTTACGAAACCGTAGACTGGGCCCACCAAATTACGGATTTGGGTGCTGGTGAAATTTTATTAACTTCCATGAGCAACGACGGTACCAAAAACGGCTTTGCCCTGGATATAACGGGTGCCGTTTCGCGCAATGTTTCTATTCCGGTTATTGCTTCGGGTGGGGCTGGCACTATTGAGCATTTTTCTGAAGTATTTGATCTGGCTCAGGCCGATGCCGCTTTAGCCGCAAGTATTTTCCATTTTGGCGAAATTAAAATTCCAGTCTTAAAAAATTATTTGGCCGCCCGCCAACTACCTATTCGCTTATGATTTTAGATTTTGAAAAAACCGGCGGACTTATTCCCGCTATTATCCAGGATAACCAAACGGGGCAGGTGCTTATGTTGGGCTATATGGATCAGGAAGCTTACCTGAAAACCCAACGCGAGAAAATTGTAACCTTTTTTTCTAGGTCTAAGAACCGCCTCTGGACCAAAGGCGAAACGTCCGGCAATTTTTTAAACGTAGTAAGCATCCAGAAAGATTGCGATGAAGATACCTTGCTTATTAAAGTAAATCCGGTGGGGCCTGTTTGCCATACGGGCGCGCTTACCTGTTTCACCAACGAGCCAGAGTTGTTTTCGGTGGCCAGCGGCCGGGCTTCTTTCCTAGAGTACCTCGAAAACCTGATCCAGGAGCGTAAACAAAATCCGGTAGAAGGCTCATATACCAATTTATTGTTTAACAAAGGTATTCAAAAAATGGCCCAGAAGGTTGGGGAAGAGGCCGTAGAAGTAGTTATTGACGCAGTAGCGGGTAACCGCGCAACTATGAAAGGTGAAGCCGCTGATTTGCTTTACCATTTGCTGGTGCTGCTGGCCGGCTCCGACATGAAGTTGAGCGAAATTATTCAGGTACTGGAAGAACGGCACAAGAAATAGCTATAAGCCTCAATTCAAAAATAATTATTTATAATATTCTACTCTCCATAAGAATCCCTATTCTAATAAAATAGGGATTTTTTTATTCCTAAGCACATAGTTTTATCTAGTTATTTTCAAGCGTTTCTCTGCAAATATTCTTTTTAGATGCTGGGTAAAGAATAAGAAAAGGTATTTATCTCAAATAAGATATTAAGTAAACTAAACTAAATTAAGCCACTGTACTTATTTGTTTAAATTGATGTTATTATGTTAAATAGTGCCTATGCCTTTTAATCTGGTTTTCTTATTAACGATACTTCAGCAGGAGGAGATTGGCTATATCATCAATCGGGTAATTAGGATAAAGCAAATAATGATTGATAATGCCATCTAAGTTGGCTAGAATTAACTTAGCCTCAAGACCCGGAAAAGGTACATTATTTTGGTTCAGGCTAGCTTCTACTTGCTTTTGAATTGCATCGGTGTGGGATTTTGTTTCTGCTTCTAATTGCTGCCCTACGCCAGCTTGGAGCCGGAGGCCGTAAATCAATCGCCAGAATTGTGAATTTTGTTTTACCGCTTTTACTGTATTACGGATATACAAAGCCAGCGTAAATTCATTTTCATGAGTCATCAGCAGCTGTAATTCTCTTTGTTCTTTTCGGAACAGCGCTAAAAGTAGTGCCTCTTTACTCGGGTAATAATTATACAGCAAGCCCAAAGCAATACCGGCTTTTTGCGCTATCATCCTTATCGTTGTTTTCTCAAAACCTTGCTCGGCAAATAATTCTAAGGCAACTTCCATTAATTGCTGCTGACGCAATTCACGTTTACTATCAAGTGTATTCATTTATGATTGAATGTTCGTTCAATTTAATTTACTGTAATATAATTGTTTATGGAAATTTGTTTTTATGTAATTATAATTTGTTTTAATTATTTACTGGTGAGTAAATAAATTAGGTTCGAGAAAATAAAATTTATAAAATCTTTTTTAAGCCAAAACAATCAGGTTTTTAGATTGTAGTAGTATAGAACCAAATATTAACAAAATGCCTAAACTCAATTCTTTAAGGGAAACCGGAACACCTGAAGTTGAGGATGTAAAAAAAGAGATTTTGCAATTTTGTACTTCTCCTCAAGCTAAAGACGATATCTTAACTTTTATTCAGGTAGATACAAAACCTTATAACGTTCGGAAATACATTAACCGCTTGGTAGAAGACCGGTATTTGCAATTTACCATTGGTAACAATCCGCGTTCTAATGCCCAAAAGTATATAACAGCCAGGAAAGGGTTGGCTTATTTAAAAGCACTTGAATAATTAGTTGGTTAATTATCTTACCCATATTCCTGGATTCTTTTATTCTTATTTTATTTGGCAACTTCCAATTTATTATAATAGCTTCAGGCTATAAATAGAGCGGGAGTTGCTATTTTTTTGTTCTATTTAACATTAAATAAAGAAACATATATTATAAATAAGATAAGAAACATCAAATCTTTATCTTATTCAGGTGAGTTATTTAGTCGGCTAGTAAGCTCAACTTATCTCTGTCAGGTTTAAACTATCAAACCTTTATCCACATTATCCACAAGTTTGCTTTCTATTATCAAGAATTGCTCTTAATATAACTCAGAGTAAAGGTAAGGTATTTATGCTTCTTCTGAATAAGAGGATTAACTAATATGATGATGAACCAGAAAATAAAAGAATATCAAAACGCTACAAGTAATTTAAATACTAGGTGTCAGGCAAAGGGGGTAAAACTTAAATCATAGACTACGTATATATCGCTTAATAATCTAAAAGCTTAAATATAGCGTGCTGTGCTGCCGGTAAAAATACTTAATAAACTCAAAATATTAACGCAACCTGACGACTCTACGTGCGGGCCGACCAGTTTGCATGCCGTTTACCGGTATTTCGATGATGATATATCGTTAGAGCAGGTAATAGAAGAAGTTTCTTTTTTAGAAGAAGGAGGAACGTTGGCCGTGTACCTGGGCTGCCATGCTTTAAAAAGAGGGTACAAGGCTAAAATATACACCTATAACTTGCATGTTTTTGACCCGACCTGGTTTTTGCATAACAACCATAAAATTATTCAGAACCTTGAGGAGCAGTTACTTTATAAACCCGAACCTAAGCTACAGAATGCTTCCCTGGCGTACATCGAATTTTTAAAACTGGGTGGAGAAATAAAATATACCGATTTAACTTTATCGTTATTAAAGCATTATTTTAAACAAGGCTATCCGGTACTCACGGGTTTAAGCGCTACTTACCTGTATAACTGTGCCCGCGAACGGGTAAACGAACGTAACGAAAGCTTGTACGACGATATTCGGGGTTATCCGTTAGGCCATTTTGTGGTGTTGTGTGGCCTTAGCCCCGACCAAAAAAGTATTATTGTAGCCGATCCTTACCAGGAAAATCCTTTTTTCCGTAATAATTACTACGAAGTAAAAGTAAGCCGACTTTTAAATGCAATTATGTTGGGCATTGCTACCTACGACGCCAATTTATTAATTATAGAGCCGCCCACACTACCTTAAAGAGAACATGCGTAAAATTGTTGTAGTCAATAATCCCGAAGATTGGGAATATAATACTATTGACGAAGTAGAGGTAGTTTTGGCTAAAACGTATTTAACCGATGCTTCTTTTACCGAAATAAAAAATGCCCGCATATTTAATTTATGTCGGTCTTATAAGTACCAAAGTACCGGCTATTATGTATCGTTATTAGCCGAGGCGCGGGGCCACAAAGCCATTCCCAACGTAACTACTATTCAGGATTTAAAGTCGCCGACTATTGTGCGGGCCATTACCGAAGAGCTGAATGAGCTTATTCAAAAAAGTTTGGCGCGGCTTAAATCCCGGACCTTTACGTTAAGTATTTATTTCGGGCAAAATGTAGCCAAGCAGTACGAAAAACTTAGCAAACAACTGCATACGCTTTTTCAGGCACCTCTGCTCCGGGCACAGTTTGTCTATAATAAAGAGTGGGTGCTCCAGAGTATTCAGCCGATACCTTTAAACGAAGTACCCGAAGCACACCAGCGGTATGTTATAAAATTTGCCAAAGCTTACTTTGCTAAAAACCGGTTTTCGTCGGGCCGAACCACGAAAGCCGTTTACGACTTGGCCATACTGCACAATCCGGCCGAAGCGGCTCCGCCTTCTAACCGCAAGGCCATGGAATTATTTGTAAATGCCGCCGAGAGCCAGGGGTTTTATGTAGAACTGATTACCAAAGATGATTACCGGCGGCTTTCGGAATTTGATGCTTTGTTTATTCGCGAAACGACCTCGGTAAATCACCATACCTACCGGTTTGCCCGCCGGGCCGAAGCCGACGGATTGGTTTCTATTGATGATGCTACTTCTATTTTAAGGTGTACCAATAAAGTTTACCTGGCCGAATTATTGGCCAAAGCACGCATTCCGATTCCCAAAACCATGATTATTCATAAAGATAATTGCCACCAGGTAATTGCCGAACTAGGATTGCCCTGTGTGCTAAAAAAGCCCGACAGCTCTTTTTCGCAGGGTGTGGTTAAAGTTAAAGATGCAGCTAGCTTACAGACCGAATTAAATCAAATGCTGGCTTCTTCGGAGTTAATTATTGGGCAAGAATTTATGCCTACCGATTACGACTGGCGCATTGGCATTCTGGACAAACAACCGCTTTATGCCTGCAAATATTACATGGCCAAAAACCACTGGCAAATTTATAACTGGGAAGGAAAGAAGAGCGATACTACCGGGCAGGTAGAAACCTTGCCCATGGAACAGGTGCCCTTTTTTGTGATGCACACGGCGCTTAAAGCCGCCAATTTAATCGGCGACAGCTTATACGGCGTAGATTTAAAAGTAGTAGGTGATAAAGCGTACGTTATTGAAGTAAACGATAACCCCAGCATAGATTATGGTTGGGAAGACCAGGTGCTGAAAAAAGAATTGTATGGAGCTATTATGAAAAGCATTAAACGCCGGCTGGATGCCCGTAAAATCACTAAAAATGAGTAATCACGGTTCCTTGCATTTGTTCGAAGGCTTTGGCGTGGAGTTGGAGTACATGATTGTAGATGCCCATACGCTGGCCGTAAAACCCATCACCGACCAGGTAATTTATGACCAGGTAGGTGCTTACGTATCGGATGTAGAGTTTGCTGAAATTGCCTGGTCTAATGAATTGGTGCTGCACGTAATAGAACTGAAAACAAACGGGCCAGCTGCTAATTTACAAAAGTTGCCTGCTTTGTTTCAGGAGCATATTCTTAGAATTAACGAAATATTAAAGCCTCACGGCGCTTGCTTGCTCCCCGGTGGTATGCACCCGCTCATGAATCCGTATACCGAAACCCGCTTGTGGCCCCACGAATATAATGCCGTGTACGAGGCATACAATAAAATCTTTGATTGCCGGGGCCACGGTTGGGCAAACCTGCAAAGTACGCACCTGAATTTACCTTTTGCCAATGAAGAAGAGTTTGGCCGTTTGCACGCTGCTATTCGTTTGCTATTGCCGCTAATACCCGCATTAAGTGCTGCTTCACCCATTATGGATGGCCAGGTAACCCCTTATGCCTGCACCCGTTTGCAGGTTTATGCCCAAAATCAGCAGCAAATACCCCCAATAGCCGGACAAATTATTCCGGAGCCGGTTTTTAGCTATGCCGCTTACCAGAGAGAAATATTAGAACCGGCTTACCGGGCCATTGGGCCGTTTGATCCGGAAGGTATTTTGCAGGATGAATTTCTCAATTCCCGGGCGGCCATTGCGCGTTTTGAGCGGCAAGCCATCGAAATCCGGCTAATAGATAACCAGGAAACACCTTTGGCCGATGTAGCCATTCTGCAATTTATTGTTTGGGTTTTGCAATTGCTCATTCAGCAGAAATGGACTACCTACAAAGAGCAACAAAGCTGGTCGGAGACAGATTTAGCCGCAATTTACCGGGAAATCGTTACGCAGGGATTATCGACGCCCATTGCCCATCCGGCTTATTTAGGCATGTTTGGGTATACTAAACCGGAGCCAGCAAGCGCCCGGGAGGTTTGGCAATATTTATTAGAGCAAGTAAAGGCGACATTTCAGGTACCAGCAAATATTTTAGAAACGCTGAATTTAATATTGCAGGAAGGAAATTTAACCGATAGGATAAGACGGGCCGTAGGCGAAAACCCAAAGCCGGAAAAGATAAAAGACGTATATTTTAAATTAGCCGATTGCCTGGCAACCGGTAAACTATTCAGACCATAGTTTTAGAATAAAGCTTAGTAAGTACGTTATTTCTAAATATTTCTGTATTTACTGGTAAATTTTTAGCGGCGGGTTTATTCCGAATAAATTATTTCCCTAATTTACCGTTTGTCCTGCATGGTTGTGGTAGTTATAAATTCCCGGTCAGCAGGAGAACAGGTATATTCCGAATAAATTTAAACCATGACCGAAAATAATTACTCCCGCCGCAAATTTTTAAAAACGGCAACTACCGGTACCATCGGGGCATTTGCCATTCCCACATTAATTCCGGCCCGGGCTTTTGGGGCCAACGACCGCTTGCGGGTGGCGGTTATTGGATTTAACAGTCGGGGCAAAAACCACATTGAGGGTTTTAGTAAGCTTAAAAACGTGGAAGTGGTAACCTTGTGCGATGTAGACCAGCAGGTACTGCAAGCCGGCGCCAAAGACATGGAGAAAAAATACGGCCGTAAAGTAAAAACCGAAGAAGACCTGCGTCGGGTTTACGATGATAAAAATATTGATGCGGTCAGTTTGGCTACGCCCAACCATTGGCACGCGTTGGCTACCATTTGGGCTTGCCAGGCTGGTAAAGATGTTTACGTAGAAAAACCGGGTTCGCATAATTTATTTGAAGGCCGCAAAATGGTTGAGGCCGCTAATAAATATAACCGCATTGTGCAGCACGGGGTACAATTGCGTAGTTCAACGGCGTTGCGCGAAGCCATTCAGCACTTACGAAATGGCGTTATTGGCAAAGTATACATGGCTCGGGGTGTAGTTTTTAAATGGCGTCCGGATATTGGCAACCAGGGCGTAGGACCGGTGCCCACCGGCTTAAACTGGAATTTATGGCAAGGCCCGGCGGCCGAGCAGGATTTTAGCAAAAATTACGTGCACTACAACTGGCATTGGTTCTGGAATTACGGCAACGGCGACATTGGCAACCAGGGGGTACACGAAACCGATTTGTGCATGTGGGGTTTAGATGTTGGATTGCCCGAAGTTGTATCGTCTAGCGGTGGTAAGTTTTTGTGGAATGACTGCAAAGAAACGCCCGAACTGCTGACCTCTACATTTAACTACCCCAAAGAAGGGAAAATGATTCAGTTTGAAGTACGCCCCTGGACTACGAATAAAGAAGACGACGTAGAAATTGGTAATTTCTTTTACGGCGATAAAGGTTACATGGTGGTTAAGGGTTATTCCGAGTATAAAACTTTCTTGGGAAAAGAACGCACCAAAGGTCCATCGGGCAATGCCGGCGGCGACCATTTTCAGAATTTTGTGGATGCGGTACGCGCCCGGAACAAAAGCTTATTACACGCGCCCGTAGAAACAGCGCATCTCTCGTCGGGACTGGCGCACCTGGCTAATATTTCTTATCGCTTAGGCCGCACGGTGCATTTTGATCCGGCCTCCGAAACTTTTAAAAACGATGAAGCGGCAAACCAAATGCTCACCAGAAATTACCGGGCACCGTTTGTAGTACCGTCGGTGGTGTAGTACTTTGGGAATTTATTTATTGTAAACCTTAATATTTGTATCCATTTGCGGGCTAATCGGTAAAATGGAAGTGTGACTGCATTGAATAATAAACCCAACGCCAACCTGTCTTCAGAAAATAAGTCTCCGGCATTAAACGCATCGGTAAATAGCAAGAATAATTTTAACCGGGTAGCCGGGATGGCGGCGCGCGCCGGATTAGACTGGTTTTTATTAGCTTTATTCGGCTTAATATTACTAGCATATTTTTTTCCGAATTTAGGCGGCGAAAATAGTTTGTTGCCTTTTGCGGAAATTGCTACTTACGGCGTGGCCGGCATATTTTTCTTTTATGGATTACGCCTAAGCCCCGCCAAGTTAAAAGCTGGTTTGCACAACTGGCAATTACATTTGCTAATTCAGGCCGCTACTTTTCTTTTGTTTCCGCTGCTTGTTTTAGGTGCTTTGGCCATTACAGGCGCCGATAAGCAACAAGCCCTCTGGATGGGTATATTTTACCTGGCAGCCTTGCCTTCAACGGTTTCTTCTTCGGTGGTAATGGTGTCTATTGCCGGGGGTAATTTGCCCGCCGCTATTTTTAACGCCAGCATTTCTAGTTTATTAGGCGTATTTTTAACGCCCCTCTGGATGGGGTGGTATTTACAGTCCAGTACCGGCGCTTTTGATTTAGGGCCGGTATTTGTTAAATTAACCATGCAGGTAATATTACCCGTGGTACTGGGAATTGCCTTGAACCGGCGTTTTGGCGCTTTTGCCGAAAAATACCGCCGACAATTGCGCCTCTTCGATCAAACCATTATTTTAATAATTGTATTTAATTCCTTCTGCGAATCTTTTGCCGGTAATTTATTTAAAGGGGTAAGCACCGCCAATTTAATTTGGCTGGGTATAAGTATGGGGCTTTTCTTTTTTTTAGTGCTGGGTTTAATTTATCTTCTGGGGCGCTTGTTGCATTTAAATCGGGCCGATAACATTACCGCTTTATTTTGCGGCTCTAAAAAATCTTTGGTGCACGGTACTGTTATGTCTAAGGTTTTATTTCCCGATGCAGCTGTTGCGGGTTTAATTTTATTGCCAATAATGGTTTACCACGCTTTGCAATTAATTTTTGCCAGTACATTGGCCCAAAATATGGCCCGCCGCCAAATAAAAGACACTTTACCGCCCCCTACACTCAAAGCTTAATTCTTTTTAACCCCATTTTTTTGCCTAAGACTAGTTTATCTGAAGGCTATAAATATATTCTATTCTCCCGTACAAAAGGAGCATTATCTAAACCAGGTAGTTTACGTAGAAGAAATCATTTTTAGCAATCTAACAAAATACAACTATGGACTTTTTGATTAACTTATTGGTAAGTGCCGGCGTGCTGCTTTTATTGGCTTACATAATGCCCCAGGTGCACGTTAAAAATTTTTTAACGGCTATTTGGGTGGCTATTCTTATTGGTATTCTAAATGCTACTGTTGGCTTTCTTTTGCGGGCCGTTGGTAATTTATTTACTTTATTTCTGCTGAGTTTTGTAATCCGGTTAATTGTAACAGCAATCGTAATTAAAATTGCCGATAAATTGGTGCGAAACTTTGAAGTAAAAGGGTTCTGGCCCGCGCTGGTCATTGCCATTGCTTTGGCTATTGCCGGTACACTTATAGACCGTTCCCGCGCCGATGAGAATTATGAAACCGGGTTCATGCAACAGCCAGCCGCAACATACGCTTTGCGATAAACGCTTATAGATTTCCTGATAACAGCAGGCCTGCATTGTTTAAATCGATGCAGGCCTTTTTTATAGTGTTTTGTAATATAATTTATTTATGCCTAAAGTTTTTGTTAAAATTGATTAAATGTTTTATTAAAATAATTATATTACTTGATGGGATAAGTTTGGGTATAGTTGTGTAAAGGTTTGTAAAATAGAAAAATACGCTTTTAAGTAAAACAAAAAATTATATTTTAAGTATATATATCCATCAGATAGTGATGAATACTAAATT
>NZ_JBMQUD010000102.1:0-20089 GCF_057359045.1 Adhaeribacter sp. | reverse complement strand
CATTACCTGCGCCGCCCTCTACCACATCAACGGCCGTTTCCCGCGGCCATTCATCAAATTCAAAACAAAGTGGCGAATTAAAGAACAAGGCAAACTTGTATTTTTTACGCTTGCGAGTAATGATAAACTCTTTTGGATCAATGAAATCTGGCATCCGCTCTATTATACAGGTCTTCCTCTGTTATAATAAGCATAAATGGAAATGGCACTGGTCAACTGAATACTTTTCCGGCTTTGGCTACTCAATTATTGCCCGGCGAATTAGCCGGCCAGCCGGGTGAGCTTATTCCGGTGCAGTTTGGTACCAAATACAACGTGTCGGGCGGGGTAGACCTGCAGCAGCTTATTTTTAATAAGTCGTTTTTTGTAGGCTTAGAAGCAGCCAATACCACCCGCGAACTGTATGCTTTACGCAAGCAGTTAAGCGAAGAAGAAATTATTTACAACGTGGGCTCGGCTTATTTGCAATTGCTGCAAACCAAAGAACAGTTTAATACCATTGATGCCAACACAAAACGGCTGGAACAACTGGAAAAAATATTGGATTTGCAATACCGCAACGATGTAGCTACTAAAGTACAGGTAAACCGGGTAACCGTGAATAAAACTAACCTGGAGAACCAACGGCAAACGCTTGATGCTGCTTATAGCCAGCAAAAAAATGCCCTGAAATTTTTTATGGGCTTGCCTATGGACCAGGATATTCAGATTGCCGAAAGTGCTACGGTTTTAGATAATGCCGTGCCGTTACAAGACGATGCCAGTGCCATTCTGGCCGACCGCATTGATTTTAAATTGCTTACCACCCAAAAAGCGCTTTACAATTTAAACGTAAAGAATATCGAGTCGCGGTATTATCCTTCGCTGTCGGGTATTGGTTCATTTAGTACCAATGCGCAACGTAACGAGTTTAACTTTTTCGATGGCAATCGGCCCTGGTTTAAAGCGGTTACTTTGGGTATTCGTTTAAACGTGCCCATTTTCGATGGTTTTCAGCGCCGCAACCAGATTCGTCAGGCCCAGGTAGAGGTAGACAAAGTAGACCAGGATATTTCGTTACTGACCCGTAATACCCAAATGGCCTTACTCAATGCCAATACGCAAATGAAAACCAGTTTGTCGTCTATCCGGGCGCAGGAGCGTAATGTGGAGCTGGCGCAGGAAGTTTACCGCAATACCAACGAATTGTACAAAGAAGGTTTATCGCCGCTAACCGAGTTACTCGATACGGAAGTAAGCTTACGTGAAGCCCAAACCAATTTAAACAACGAAAGATTAAAATACCAGCTGGCCCAGCTGACTTATTTACAAGCCAAAGGAAATCTAAAAACACTTATTAAGTAGTACATAACCCAAAATGAAAAAGATTATTTATATCATTATTGCTGTAGCCATTATCGGATTTGGTGCTTACACGCTGGTAAATAACAAAAAAGAAATGGCCGCCGAAGCGGCAGTAGCCGAGATAAAAAGCGAAGCTATTTCGGTGCAGGTAACCCAGCCCGCAGTAGACAAGCTAGACCGTTCTTTTATTGCCCAGGGTAATTTTGCTCCTATCCAAACTTTGGCTTTAATGTCGGAGACCTCTGGCCAGGTGCAACGCGTACTGAAACGCAAAGGCGACCGCATTAGAGCCGGCGAATTGTTGTTACAGGTAGAAGCCAATACCATGAGCGCCGACTTAGCTACCGCCCAGGCTAATTTTGAGAAAGCCCAGCGTGATTTAGGCCGGTTCGAAAATTTAGCCGCCGGTGAAGCCATCACCAAACGGCAGTTAGAAGATGCCCGCCTAAACGTTAAAACTACGCAGGCCCAGTTAGTAGCCGCCCGGCAACGGGTAAACAAAACCCGTATTACCTCACCCATTAACGGCGAGATAAATGAAATATACGTGGAAGTAGGTTCTTACCTGGGTATGGCCACCAAGCTGTACGACATTGTAAACGTAGACCGCCTGAAGCTGAATGTAAAAGTAGACGAAGCCCAGGTATTGCTGATTAAAAAAGGCGACAAAGTAAACGTGAGAGCCAATGCGGGTGCCGGCGAAGTACAAGGTACCGTAACCGCTATTGCCGCCCAGGCCGATAACTCTTTAAAATACGACGTGGAAATTGAAGTAAAAAACCCGGCAAACAACAGCCTCCGGGCTGGTATGTACGGTACCGCTTCTTTTGATATTGCCGATACCAAAGATGCCCTTTTATTAGCCCGTGCAGCCCTGGTGGGTAGCGTGCAGGATCCATCGGTTTACGTGGTGGAAAACAATGTGGCCAAACTGAAGAAAATTAAAATCGGAAAAATTACCCAGGATAAAGTTGAAGTGCTGGAAGGTTTGACCGCCGGCGAAAAGGTTGTACAAAGCGGCCAGATTAACCTGCGTGATGGCTTAAAAGTGAGTATTCTGTAAGCTGGGTTATAGACCCCAATACACAAGAAATAAAAAGAAATGAATATTACAAAAATATCCATACAACGGTCTACCCTGGTGGTGGTAGTGTTTACCGTTCTAACTTTGCTGGGGGTAGTATCTTACAACTCGTTAAACTACGAGTTGCTGCCTAAATTCAGCCCCCCGGTGCTAACCATTACTACCTTGTATCCGGGTGCTTCGCCTTCTGAGGTGGAGAACTCAGTAACCAAGGAAATTGAAGACGCGATTTCTTCCCTGGAAAACGTAGACAATATTAAAAGTACGTCGCAGGAAAGCTTCTCAATTATCGTCGTGAATTTAAAACAAGGCACCAACGTAGATTTAAGTTTACAGGATGCGCAGCGGAAAGTAAACGCCATGCTGGCCCGTTTGCCCGAAGATGCCGATGCACCCGCCTTGGGAAAATTCGACTTTGATGATTTGCCAATCATGAACGTAGGTGCTACGGCCAACATGCCTGCTACCGAATTCTTTGATTTGATTGATAAACAAATTAAACCGCAGTTATCGCGGGCACAAGGGGTAGCCCAGATTAAAGTACTAGGTGGCCAGGAGCGTGAAATTAAGGTTAACATGAACGCGAATAAGCTGGAAGCCTACGGTATTTCGGCGCTGCAGGTAATGCAAGCTATTCGTACTTCTAACCTAGATTTCCCGACCGGTGAAATTAAAGATGCGAATGGCCAAACCCAGATTCGTCTGGCTGGTAAATTCCAGTCTTTAAATCAATTGCAGAATTTGGTGGTGCGCCAAGATAACCGGGGCGTTGTGCGCTTAAGCGATTTAGCCGAGGTGCAGGATTCGCAAAAAGATATTGATGTATTGAACCGGGTAAATTCCAAATCTTCGGTAGGTATTACCATTCAGAAGCAATCCGATGCCAACGCGGTGGAAGTAAGTGCGCAAACCCGCGCTACCTTAACCCAATTAGAGAAAACCTATGCCAACGTAGGCTTAAAATTTAATATTGCCAACGATACTTCCATCTTTACGCTGGAGGCAGCCGATTCCGTTATGCACGATTTGTTCCTGGCAGTAATATTAGTAGCCGTGGTAATGTTGTTGTTCCTGCACAGTTTACGGAACGCGATTATTGTAATGGTTTCTATTCCGGCCTCCTTGGTGGCAACTTTTATCGCTATTTACCTATTCGGTTTCTCCCTTAACCTGATGTCGTTAATGGCGATATCGCTGGTAGTAGGTATCTTGGTGGATGATGCCATTGTGGTAATTGAAAATATTTACCGCCACATGGAAATGGGCAAAAAACCTGCTCAGGCGGCCTACGATGGTATCCGGGAAATTAGTGCAACCGTAACTTCTATTACTTTGGTAATTGTAGTAGTGTTTGTGCCGCTGGCGCTTTCAACCGGTCTGGTATCTGATATTCTGCGGCAGTTTGCCGTGGTGGTAGCGGTTGCAACCTTAATCAGTTTGTTCGTAGCCTTTACCTTAATTCCATTATTAGCCAGCCGTTTTTCTAAGTTAGAGCATGTATCAAACAAAAATTTATTTGGCCGCTTTATTTTGGCTTTTGAACGTTTCTTAGACCGCGTAATCGATGGATTTACAGCAACGCTGAAATGGTCTTTTAATCATAAAATTATAGTAATAATATTAACCATAGCGGCTTTTATTGGTTCCGTTATGCTGATACCGGGCGGCTTTATTGGTAGTGAGTTTATTGGTAACGGTGACCGGGGCGAAGTTAACTTCCAGTTAGAATTACCTAAAAATGCGACCGTAGAACAAACTAACCAAGCCACGATGCAGTTTGAAAAATACTTAGGAAAATATCCTGAAGTAATTCGGGTATTTACTACAGTAGGTGCTACTGCTGCCTCGCAGGAAGGCCAGGGTACGGCTTATGAGTCAGAAGTGTTTGTGGCTTTGGTACCGGTAGATCAACGGGATTTTAGTACGGAAAAGTTTAGCCGATTAGTAAAGGCTGATGTGGAAGGTCTGATTCCCGGAGTTAAAGTTACGCCCGTTCCGGTGGGGATGGTAGGTAACGCGCAAGCTCCTATTCAGATTGTGTTGTCTGGTCCGAACCTCGATACTTTACTTTCTTTCTCTCAGCGGGTAATGAACGAAGTAGTGCAGGTGCCGGGTACTTCCGACGTAGAAACTTCGGTAGAAGGTGGTAACCCCGAAATTGAAGTGCAGGTAGACCGCGACAAAATGGCGAGCTTAGGCTTAACCTTGGAAAGCGTGGGTGCTGGTATGCAAATTGCCTTTAGTGGTAATACCGATGCCGAATACCGGGAAGGTACCAACAACTACGATATCAACATCCGGTTAGATGAATTTGACCGCCGGAACGTAACGGATATCTCGAATTTATCATTTGTGAATAATACCGGACAAACCATTCGTTTAGGTCAGTTTGCCGATATTAAACAATCATCCGGTCCGTCTAAACTGGAGCGTACAAACCGGGTAACTTCCGTTAACGTAAATTCGCAAGTAGTGGGTCGTCCGTCTGGTTCGGTAGGTGCCGAGATTCAGCAACGGTTGGCGGCTATTAAAATGCCGCAGGGTGTGGGTATTACGTACGAAGGTAACCTGAAAAACCAATCCGAAGGTTTTGGTACGTTGGGTGTTGCTTTATTAGCCTCCATCATCTTTATGTACCTGATTATGGTGGGCTTGTACGATAGCTACGTGTATCCATTTGTGGTATTGTTCTCTATTCCGCTGGCGATTATCGGGGCTTTATTAGCCTTGGCTTTAGCCTCCGAAACCCTGAGTATTTTCTCTATCCTGGGTATTATCATGATGATTGGTCTGGTAGCGAAGAACGCGATTATGGTGGTAGACTTTACCAACAAGCTGAAATCAGAAGGGGTACCGGTAAAAGACGCCTTGGTTGAAGCCATCCGCATTCGTTTCCGTCCTATTTTGATGACTACTCTGGCGATGGTGATAGGTATGTTGCCGATTGCCTTAGCCGGTGGTGCCGTAGCTGCTTCTAAAAACGGTTTGGCCTGGGCTTTGATTGGTGGTTTAAGTTCCTCTATGTTCTTAACTTTGATTGTAGTGCCTATTATTTATTACCTGTTCGACCGCGTTTTGGCGAAGTTTGGTTTAGACAAGAGCACTAAAATTGAACTGGAAGAAAAAACACTGGAAGAACTGGAGCACGAAACTGCTATGTTGGAAGAACAAAAAATGGCTCATAGCTATTAACTATAAACTTGTATTTTGATTAACCCGGGTGTGGCAATATTAAACAGGCTGCACCCGGTTTTTTACGAACTGAATATTTACACATTTCTGGTTATTCGTTAACCACTAAAATTAAAAAATAACCAACAGCTTACCGCAGTGGTTAAAAGGCAGCTACTTTAAGCCATAATTATAAGTCGGTGTACAAGCTAAATTTAAATAAATGGAAGCGGGGACAGAGGTAAAAGAAAGAATATTGACGCGTGCTTTTGAGTTGTTCCGACAGTACGGTATTAAAACCATTTCGATGGCCGATATTGCCGCGGACTTAGGTATCTCTAAAAAAACAATTTACAAATGGTTTGCCGATAAAGATGAGTTGGTGGCTGAGTCGGTTAAGGCATACCTGCAAGAATTAAAAAATATTTGCACCGGCGCCTCTGATGATGCCGTGGAAGAGTTTTGCCAGACCATAAACGCATCTATTCAAAAGCTTTTGCATTTACACCCTGCTTTCTTTTATGATTTAAAAAAATACCACCAACCAGCTCATCAAATCTGGCAACAGTATAAGCAAGACCATATTGTGCAGCTATTTCAGAACAATATTTCGCGCGGTATTAAAAGCGGTTTGTACCGCCCCGATGTAAACCCCGAGGTAACCGCCCGCTTATACCTGGGGCAACTGCAGGCGCTTTATTACTCCGATTTGTTTCCGGCCACCGAATATAACCGGCAGGAAACATATCTGCAAAACCTGAGACATTTTGTATTAGGCTTGGTTTCGCCGGCAGGATTTAAAATATTACAGCAGCTCTGCTCAAACTATTGCAAAAAATAAATTTTTATTAAACGGTAAGTATTGCCGGTATTTAGTTTAACAATTTACTATCCTTTTAAATTTTAAAACAGATTTTTATCGACCCCCATGGTTACGCATCCAACCAATTCGCTTCGTCAAAATATTGCCCAACTCATTCAGCAAAAAAAAGGTATCCGGACGGCCCGTATAGTAACCCAATCTTTTGAGCAGCTTGGTTTCGACTCGGTTGATTTATTAGAGATTATTCTGGCTGTAGAGCAGCAATTCCAGGTTACCATTCCCGACGAGATTCCCTTAAATTCTGTAAACGATATAGTATCTTTTATCCGGAAAGAAGAAGAGGCCGAGGCGCTACTCGCCGTTTGTTAAAAATAGTTTTGCAGTAATTCTGTAAATAGAACTATTAAGCTAATACCTTCCGTTTTAAGTGAATTTTTTATCACTTATGCGGGAGGTTTTTTATTGTAAGTCAGTTTTCTTCACAAAAAGCTATTATAAAGCTGGTTTGGTTAATATTAAATAAAACCAACTAGTATCTAAACTATCATAAAGAAAATATAACTAACAAAGAATTTATACCAATTAGTAATGGAAGCTTGTTTATGCGATCGGGTATAAAATAATTCATTACTTATGATACTAGAACTGCAACTTTAAAAGGCGCTGAGATCTGTTTCAGAAATTTTATTCTATTACCTATAGTTTTATTATGACTTGCAAAAAGCTTTAATTATTGAATATTTACTTTATTTTCTAATTTTAAGCCTTGTGATGCTTGCAACCTGATATCAGAATGAAACCAAAGTTTATTTCTATTAGTGAAAATATCATCGACAAGATAAAATCAGGTGAATTACAGCCTGGAGATAAAATACCTTCAGAAAACGAGCTAATCAAAACTTATCAGGTGAGTAATACCACTGCCCGGAAAAGTCTGCTGGAAATTGAATCTAAAGGATGGGCCCAGCGGATAAAGGGCAAAGGCACTTTTGTGCTCAACCGGACAGAAGACCACCATATTTTACGGACCTTAGGTTCTATCGATTCAACCAGGCGCGGGTTTAATGAAAGTTTACGGGCCGAAGGTTTTAACCCTAAAAATATTCTCCTGGAAAAAACCGTTTTGCAGCACGGCATGTCGTCTGAAATAAGCGGAAAGCATTTTATAATAGAAGGGCCGGTTTTAAAAATACACCTTTTACGCTATGCCGATGATGTTATTGTGAAAGACGAAATACGTTATATTTCCTTAAAGCTTTGTCCTAAGATAAATATGTTACCTGCTGATGTATCTTTCTTTAAGGTATATGAAGATAAATATCATTTTAAAATTACAGGTATTAAACAAACCCTAAGTGCCGATATTTTAAAGCCTGGTGCTGCTGATAATAATTTTGATTCCCCGGATCAGATTCCTGTATTTATTCTGGATAGCGTAGTCATAAGTCAGCCTGATGTAGTTCTGGAAATTGAAAAGTCTTATTACCGTGGCGACAAATATAAATTTGCGGTAGTAGTTAATCCCGAATACAGTGACACCACCAATGTTGAAAGAAAAAGCAGATAAAAATACTTTGAATCCAAAGCTTAATTAGTTCTATCTAGAATATAGCGAATGTTGGTTCTTTTTACGCTTCACGCTCCTGCATAATATCAACTCTTCTTTTACACTTTAGCCCTTTTGATTTTAATCTCTCTTTAAATAACTTGGTGCGTTAAGTTGATATAAATTTTAAGCCCTGTTTTTGAATAGAATAATATAAATAAATATCAAAATAGACAGTTAATTCAATAAAATAGCTTAAATATTGAAAATAATATAATTTATTAATTATTTGCATAGTTAATTATAAAATATTTTCAAGGAATAATTTGCTTATTTTAATCAGAAATTTTAATATTGAGTATCAACTTGGTGCGTTAACTCTGTGATAAATAAAATACGCTGGTTTATTCTTGGGCTTATTTTTATAGCCACTGGCTTGAATTTCCTGGACAGGCAGGTATTGTCTATGACTATTATAAAAATTCAGGACGAATTTAAAATGGACAATGTGCAGTACGGGATGGTGAATACCAGTTTTCTGATCAGTTATGCTTTAATGTTTACGGTTGGAGGAAGATTAATTGACAAAATAGGCGGAAAAATTGGACTGGCATTGTCGGTAGGCGTTTGGTCGTTGGCTAGTAGCTTGCATGGCATTATGAATAATTTTCAGCAACTACTGGCATTTAGATTTTTGTTGGGTATAGGCGAAGGAGGCTGTTTTCCGGGGGCAGCTAAAACAGTTTACGAGTTATTTGGCAAGAAAGAAAGGGCTTTTGCCAATGGTATAGCCATTGGCGGCTCCGCTATCGGGGCCGTACTGGCGCCACCACTTACTATTTGGATTTCTGGTGCTTACGGGTGGCGGTGGAGTTTTGCCATTCCTGGTTTAGTGGGCCTGCTTTGGGTATTAATCTGGCTTGTAATACCATGGCCGGGAAAAAGCAAGGTACAGAATGAGGCAATTGTACTGGAGCAGGAGAAAGCCCCGGCTATACCGTTTCTGGACCTACTTAAAAATAAGGAAGCGTTTACATTTATATTAATCCGGTTTTTACTCGATCCGGTTTTCTATTTCTTGATGTTCTGGGTGCCTAAGTATTTAAACGAAGAACGTGGCGTATCTTTTGAAAGAATTGGTGAGTTGTTTTGGGTGCCATTCTTAGCCTTAGGCGTCTCAAATATTGCAGGAGGCTGGTTTTCAGATAAACTCATTTCCTGGAATATGTCTGTAAACAAAGCCAGAAAAGTTGTAATGGGAATTGCCGCCGCAGTAACCATGGTTGCCCCTTTTATCTCTTTTGTTTCCTCGGTGGAGTTTGCCATATTTTTAATGTCGGTAATGATGCTGGCCCATGGCTTATGGATAACTAATTATATTACAGCTATTTCGGATGTTTTTGGAAAGTATGCCACGTCTACGGTAGTTGGTATGTCGGGTACAGCCGGGGCGCTTTCCGGCTTAATTGTTAATCCGTTTATGGGAAAAATAATCGAGGATTATTCTTATTTGCCATTATGGGTAATTGCTGGTCTGATGTACCCGCTAGCCTTTGTTTTGCTATTAGTTTTAATTCCTAAGTTAAAGCCATTAGAAAGTAAATTAGCGCCCAAGGTGAAAACCTATATTTAAAGTAAAGGTATCTTCTGCTTATTAATTCTAGCGCATTAAGTAGAAAATTAAAAGCAATATAAGAAAGGTGTAATTCCTCATATAATTCCTTTGAGGGAGTTCACGCTATACATTCATCTAGATTTAAGATACTAGACTGAATAACTTTTTTAAAGCATAAGTTAGTGCACTAAGTATTCGGGAAATTTATTAAACTTACAATATGGATCAATTTGAGGAATCGATTATTACTGAACCGGTCTCTGCGGGCAAATCTGCACCGGTAATAAAGAAACGAGTAGAAACAATACCGAGAATTGGGGTTTTTGGCGTTGGGTACGCCAAATATTGGGAGCAGTTTGAAGGGCTTTATGATCAAATGTTGGAAAAGCAGGAAGTCTTTCTTAAAAAAGTAAAAAGGAACCGGGCCGAAGTAGTTGACTTTGGTATGGTAGACGATGTTGCCAGTGCCTATGAACTATTACCCAAATTAAAAGGGGCTAATCTGGACCTGATATTCTGTGATATGCTTACTTATGCTACTTCCAGTACGTTTGGTATAATTATCAAGAGTATAGACGTGCCAATTGTTTTAGTAGCCTTGCAACCAGATAAAGCCTTAAATTACAGCAAAGCATCTACCCATCAGCAACTGTATAACGATGATATCTGTTCGTTACCGGAGTTTACCGGGGTAGCGGTTAGAATGGGTAAAAAAGTTCCGGATGTTATTATTGGTACCCTGCACGATGACCCGGCCGCTGAATCAGAAATAGCTGAATACTGCAATATCTCGCGGGTTTTACATGATCTCAAGACAGCCAGAATTGGTCACATCGGCCACCCGATTGAAGCCATGCTGGATATGCACTCGGATGCTACCATGCTTACGGCACATTTTGGGGTACATATTGTACAATGTGAGGCCCATGAAATTGTTAGAAAGTACCGAGAAGTTAAGGCAAAAGATGTTGAAGAAGAAAAAGAACGTATCCTCGATTTTTTTGATACCCCAGAGCCGGTTTCAGACCCTATTTCGGAAAAGTTGCGCGATGCTGATTTAGAGGTGGCTGCACGCGTATCGGTGGCACTCGAAGATTTTGTAGAGGATAGAAAGCTAACCGGGCTTGCCTATTATTACGAGGGAGAAGATAATAGCGAAACCCGTATGGTAATGACTAATTTAATTGTGGGTAACTCCTTACTAACCGGTGCTGGTTTCCCGATGTGCGGGGAGTCGGACCTGAAATGCTGCATTGCGATGTTAATAATGGAGCGTTTAGGGATTGGCGGTAGTTTTGCTGAATTCCATCCGGTAGATTTTGAAGAAAACTTTATCTTGGTTGGGCACGACGGCCCGCATAATGTTACGATTGCGCAAGGCAAGCCGGTATTGCGGAGCCTGAAAAAATATCATGGCAAGCCGGGTTTTGGCGCCGGAGTTGAATTTAAGATTAAAGAAGGGCCTATTACCATGCTGAGCATAACCTCTACTTATGAAGGTAAATTTAAATTCGTGATCGCAGAAGGTACATCAGTAGAAGGGTCAATTCCACCAACGGGCAATACCAATACCCGGGGCTATTTTAAACCTGATGTACGAACATTTTTAAAGAAATGGGTAAAGGAAGGGCCTACCCACCATTTTGCCTTAGGAGTTGGCCATCATGCCCACACCATTAAAAAAATAGGCGATTACCTAAACATCCAAGCAGTAATTGTGGAGTAAGAAAATACGGATTAATTATGCTGGTTTAAGACAAAATACAATCCTTATAAGCCTTATATTTTAATACACTGTTTAGATAGATCTCGCAATAGTACAGTTTTAAGTTTATTCGGTTAATAAGTAAACAGAAGAAATGCGGTAGCATTTAGTCTACTACTTGTTGGCCTGTACTTTTTGCCAAAGGCAGGAGCGAATCTTTTTGCCAAGAAAGAGAAAGCTAATGATAGCCATTGCATTCATTTTATTTAAATACTTAGTGCGTCAAGCTTTAAATCGAACACATTTTTCAGGCAATATTTAGAGTGATGAAGTCAGGTTTATTTAGTTCTGCCATTGCATCAAAGATAGGAATCAAAGACCTGCCACTCATTTTATAATACATTCTGAGCTTAAAACCTAAAATTCCACCACTATAAATAATTAAATTATGCATTATGGAAAATGTAAAAACTAATCTGTTTTATCTGAAGTTGTGTTGTGTTACGTTGATTTTTTTCTTGTCTGTAAAAAATCTGGCGGCACAATCAACCAGCAGGATAGAAGTTAGCGGAACTATTAAGGCCGCGTTAACTGGTGAACCTTTAATTGGGGCAACTATTGTTGAGAAAGGAACCACAAATGGCGCTACTACCAATGCATCAGGACAATTTACTATTAACGTAAACAGAAATGCCGTCTTGGTAGCTTCTTATATTGGCTTTTTGTCTAAGGAAGTACAACCAGGCAATCAGTCAGTTTTAAATGTTGTATTGGTTACCGACCAAAAGAGTTTAGAAGAAGTGGTAGTAGTGGGGTATGGCACCCAAAAGAAACAAGATTTAACGGGTTCTATTGTGAACCTCTCTGGTAAGGAATTGTTGCCTACGCCAACCGCTAGCTTTGATCAGATGATGCAGGGTAAGGTTGCCGGAACCCAAATTAATCAAACCTCCGGCGCCCCGGGGGGTAATGTTAACATCGTGATTAGGGGTGTTAGCTCTATTACAGGCGGAAATCAGCCTTTGTATGTGATAGATGGCTATGCCATAGGTACCGGCGGGGGCGGTTCAGATTTGAGCAATTTCAACGGTAACTCCTATACTTCCAGCGGGATGGCTAACAATACAGCAAATAAAATAAATCCGCTAAGTACCATTAACCCCGCCGATATTGAATCAGTTGAAATTTTAAAAGATGCTTCGGCTACGGCTATCTATGGCTCCCGGGGAGCAAATGGTGTGGTAATAATTACGACCAAAAGAGGGAAAAAAGGGCCGCCAGCGATTGATTTAGAAGTATCGGGCGGTATCCAGACCCTGGCTAAAAAGCTAGATTTATTAAATCCTCAGCAATTTGCCGAGTTTGTGGCAGATGGTCGGGATAATGCCTGGATTTATAGCGGGGGCAAAGCAACCGACCCCAATGATAAAAGAACCCAGGCAACTTGGGTTAAACCGGAATTTCGTAACCCCGGGAGTTTGCCTACCAAGGGTACTGACTGGCAAGATGTGATTTTCCAGCCGGCAGCTATCCAAAATTATCAGTTATCAACCAGTGGCGGCAACAATGATATCCAATATTATGTGTCGGGGGGGTATTTTAACCAGGAAGGCATTATTGTCGGTTCTAACTTCAAAAAATTTAACTTGCGAAGCAATATAGATGCTTACCTGACCAAAAAAATAAAATTAGGTTCTTCTTTTGCGGCATCCCACTCGTACGGTGATTTTGCCCGGGCCGAAGGCCATTTGCAGCACCGGGGCCTCATATCAGCAGCCTTGGCGGCTTCTCCCACCATTCCCATTTATGACGCTAATGGCCAATATTTTTCCGAATTATTGGACCCCATGGGCGTACCGGTCGAAAATCCTCTTTTAATTATTGATGAGTTTAGTGACAAAAGAAATTCTACCAATATTTTTACGAATAATTATCTGGAGTACCAAATTTTTAATGGGCTGTCCTTTCGAACATCGGTTGGTGTAAATTATACCGTTAACGATACCAAATTGTGGAAGTCATCGGCTATTGGTTTGGCTACCAGTAAAACCGGGCCCGCTACTGCCGGCGTTAATAATAATAAAAGCCTGAACTGGTTACAGGAAAATACCCTCAATTTTAAACGCCTCATCAACGAAAAACATGATTTTAATGCCGTAGTAGGATTTACCGTGCAAAAAAACGCCGATAATATCTTGCAAGTTGGTGCCACCGACTTCCCAACGGATTATATTACTTATCTGGCCGGCGGTAACATCAACGCCGGCACCAACTATTTATCCGAATGGTCAATGCTTTCGCTGCTGGGCCGGATAAATTATACTTTAAACGGAAAGTATCTTTTTACGGGTACCGTTCGGCGGGACGGCAGTTCCCGGTTTGGCGCCAATAACAAATGGGGAACCTTTCCTTCCTTCTCTATTGGTTACCGCTTATCCGATGAACCTTTTATGAAGCCGTTAACCTTCCTGGCGGATCTGAAAATCAGAGCGAGCTATGGCGCTTCCGGCAATAACCTTATCGGCAATTATGCCCATATTGGCTTATTAGGTATTTCCAGGTATGTTGCCAATAGCCAGGCGGTGCTGGGAATTGTGCCGCAAAGCCTGGCCAATGACGATTTAACCTGGGAACGATCGCTGCAAACTAATTTAGGCTTAGATATTGCTTTTTTTGAAAACCGCTTATCTCTGACGGCTGATGTCTATCGAAATCATAAAAAAGATTTACTGCTGAATACCCTGCTGCCGGCAGCATCTGGTTTTGGTTCCTCTACCCAGAATATTGGAGAATTAGAAAATAAAGGGCTTGAATTAGCTTTGAACGCAGATGTTCTCCGGGCGAAGGATTTTGTCTGGAATACGAATATTAATTTCAGTATGAACCGGAACAAAGTACTGGCGCTAAGTTCTTCCAATTCCCGCATTACTAATTCTACCTACCAGGTAACAGAAGTGGGTAAACCTATTTCCAGTTTCTTTTTATTAAAGGCAATTGGGGTGTTTCAAAATCAGGCCGAAGTGGATGCCAGTGCGAAACAGCACCCTAATACCCAGCCTGGCGACTTAAAATTTGAAGATGTTAATAAAGATAACCGGATTACCGATGCCGATAAAACAATTGTTGGTAGTCCCTGGCCTAAATATACCTTTGGTTTTAATAACCGGTTTACTTATAAAAGCCTGACGCTGGCCACGAGTATAGTGGGCACGCAGGGAAATTTAGTTTATTTCCAGGGCGGCGAAATTGCTTTAAACAGTGCCGGGGTGCAGAATCAACTGGCCCAGGTAGATCGTCGCTGGAAATCTGAGGCTGATCCGGGTGATGGTTTGGTGCCGCGGGCCATCCGCAATGATTATGCCCGCGGATTGGGTTCCAATTCTCGGTATTTATTCGACGGCTCCTTTGTCCGGATTAAAAATATTAACCTGGCTTATACCTTTCCGAGCCATATAGTCGAAAAAATGCATATTCCCGCGCTCACAATATTCGGAGATGTATCTAACGTGTATACTTTTACCAAGTACCCTAGTTATGATCCCGAAGGAAGTACCAGTGGCGATAACGTAGCGGCCACCGGGGTAGATTTTTTCTCTTATCCTATTCCCAGAATTTTTACCATGGGCTTAAGGATAGCTTTTCAATAGTCAGCTATAATTTTTATATAGAAAGTCATGAAAAACAAAGTCTTATATTTCCTGCTGTTGTTAATTTCTATCACAGCTTGTAAAGATTTTCTGGAATTGCAACCGGAACACCAAATTAATGACCAGAATTTCTACCAAACCGATAATGATTTTGAAAAGGCTTTAGTAGGCGTTTATGGTACTTTTCAGGGGCTGTATAACAACGACCTGCTTTATATGGGAGAGTTAACAACCGATAATGCCGAAATACAATGGTCTTCTCCCTCCGTGGCCGAAGCCGAATTTGATGAAATGAATATTACCCCTACCAATACAGTTATCCAGTCGGCCTGGAATAAAGGTATGTATACGATAAGCCGGTGTAATGTAATTATTAACCGGGTAGAGCAGGCCAAAGTTAGCCCAACCGTTAAAGACAAAATACTGGGCGAGGCTAAATTTATGCGGGCCTTCAGTTATTTTAACATGATTCAGTATTTTGGGCAGGTACCGATCAATAACCAGGAATTTAGAAGCCCTAACCAGATTGCCGAGGCGGATTTGTCTTTAAAGTCCAAGGAAGAGGTTTACAAAATTATTGTTGATGACTTAATAAGTGCGGAATCTCTGTTACCAGAAGGGGTAAACCCAGATAAAGGAAGAGCTTCACGGGGCGCGGTTAAAACCTTGCTGGCAAAGGTTTATCTGGCTCAGCAGCAATTTGGTTTAGCCGCCAACAAGTTAAAAGAGGTGATTGATAGCAAACAATATTCGCTGGTAGCAAATTACGGGTCTTTGTTCTCTAAGGGGAATAATAATTTAACTGAATCTATTTTTGAAATAAAATTTATATCGGGTGCCAACCTGGGCAATACCTATTCCTCTTTGTTTACCCCGGCGCTAATCAGCATGGCAATTTTTCCGGGCAATCAGCAAGGGAGCGGCAGAATAACCCCCTCCCTTAACCTTATAAACAGTTATGAACCAAATGATATCCGGAAAACGGCCTCGGTACGGGATTCAGTGCCTTTAATTGGGGGGAAAAAGAGCTATAGCCGTTACGGTTTGAAATTTGTGGATTTAACGGCCGTAAATCCCTCGGATGGGGGGATAAATTTTACGGTTCTCCGGTACGCCGATGTTTTGCTGATGTATGCCGAAGCCTTAAATGAACAAGCTAAAACTTCTGAAGCGCTTCCATTCTTAAACCTGGTACGCAATCGGGCCAAATTAGGTGAACTGACGGGGCTTGATCAGGCAGCTTTACGTTTGGCACTTGAAAAAGAAAGACGCATCGAATTTTTATACGAAGGGCACCGCTGGTTTGATCTGGTCCGAACCGGACGGGCAAAAGCAGTTATTAACGCCCATTTTGCCAGTAAAGGCCTGAATTTTTCGGTGGAGGATCATGAGTTGTTAATGCCGATTCCGCAAAGAGAAAGAGAAATAAATCCAAACCTGGGGCAGAATAACGGATATTAACCGGGTAAGGTGGCCTATCCAAATCAAGCATAACCTTGCTTTATTCCTGCTTCTATAATTCCACTGCTGTAATTTCTTATGAACGCTAAAACGATAAATATTTTTTGGGCTGCATTGGCCGGAATGATCCTAGGGTGTACCAGTTCTAAGCCCCTTCCTTTGCTGGGGGAAGTAACGTTAAAAGGGCAGTCCTTCCATAACATCACCCTCGAAACATCTCTAAAGCCTTTTAAGCAAAACAATAAGGCTTATATCCAGCGGGTAGCCGCCGAAATATTTACCCAGTGGCATTCCCTGCTCCGGCATACCGATACGGTTTCCATAATGCTCTGGACCGCCGACGGCTCCGAAATATTGGATTATAAAGGCGATATGAAGCAGCCACTGGAATGGGCCCGGTATATGGGCAATCCTAATACGGCGCATGAAGTTGGTTCCGGGCCAAAAGAACTTTCCTTGCACGAAAGGGCATACCTCTACACAGAAAATCCACCGGAGTTTACTTACGGAGACCTTAAATTTATTGTCCAAACCCTGAAAGAAACAGGGAGAAAAATCACCGGAAAACCTATCAGGGTAGGCGCTACGTTTGACCCGGGACCGGAATTTGCCAAGTCAGAATTTAAATACAAAAAGCATCCGGAAATTCTGGGGGGCAATGCCATGGGCCATAAAAGCTTTGTGAGCAGTTATTCCGTTCTTAACGCCGATAAGGATACGTATGCCGGCTTTCCCAAAGGCATTCCGGCTAATACCCCTTTTGGCACCTTTTTTGGCCGCCAGAGCCAACATTTTCTGAAAGACCTGGGGTACGATTACATCTGGTTCAGCAATGGGTTTGGGTTTGGCGTAGAAGCCTGGAATTCTACTGGTGCTCTGTTTACCGGCCGGAGCTTTGAGCCGGAGAATTTACCGGATATCCAATCTAAAATTATTAATTTCTGGGATCTTTTTCGGCGGGAATGCCCGGATTTTAGAATCGAAACCAGAGGTACTAATTTGTCGACGGGTACGGATTTGGCCCGGGACGGAGTAGATCTACGGGCTATTTACACGGGCAAATATAATATGCTGCCGCCACCAAATTCTCCTTGGGCAGCCTTGGACGGGGACTTTGGCTTAGAAATGGTAGGTTATATGTCTAGGATGGCGGAGTTGCCTGATGATCGGTATATTTTCCGGTATTATACCCACGACCCGTGGTGGGTAAACAGTCCCTGGCTAGACCGCTACGGCAGCGAACCCCACGATATTTACCTGCCAATGTCGGTAGGCCGGATAAATAAACAAGGCGAGCTGCGTTTACCTACGCACCTCAATTTCTTGACCATTGACAATACTTATGGCGAAATGCCTACCCAGGTGCCGGATGAGGTTATTCCCCATATTCTGAAAGGCCGCTACCATGCACCTACCGCTCCCGGACCGCTGGTGTGGGTATATCCGTTTGATGAATACCATGATTGGGCTTATAAGCAGCCGGACCGATTACCGGAAATTTATTACGGCGATTGGCTTATTCGCCAGGCAATCAACAACGGTTTTCCCCTGAATACGGTACTGTCTACTGGGTCTTTTCAAGCGGTTTTGGCCAACAAGCCGGACAGCTTTAAGGAGTCGGTTCTGGTTGCAATTGTACCGGAATCTGGTTCTCCTTTGGAAAAAACATTAATTAAATTTGTAGAAAAGGGCGGTAAACTGCTTATTTACGGACCTGCCGATCATGCCGGAAGCGCTTTTCAGGAATTATTAAACCTTCAAAACCAAGTTGCCTTAGAGGGGGAACTAGAAATAGTTTCTACTTTAGAAACCGACCGACTGGAGAAAAAATACCCGAACAAAATATTGCATAATGCCCTATTCTCGGGAGGGGGAATCCGCACCAGGGTTAAAACACCAAACGATACTCATACCCGGATTCTGGCCACCATGAAGAAAGGTAATGAGGTACGGGATGTGGTATGGGTGCGGGAAAAACCCGAATGGCAGGGCGGGAAAGTAGCTTATGTCCGGGGAACAAATTCGAGTACCTTTCAGGGAGGGAAATTACTAACCCCAGATGATCCGGAGAAATACTTTGTCGGCCCACTTTTTCTGCGCTATGTACTAAAAGAGTTTGGGGTAGATTATCGGGTGGAGAAGCAAGACCCTACCATCACCAGCCCCGTCCTGACCGTATCCCGGAGCAACAATGGTTTTTTCTTTTCCGGCTACGTTCCCAACACCACCGTTAAGCACCGGTTTAAATTCCCGCAGGGAGCACCTGTACTAAATGGTTTCGAAACTAAACTGGAAAACGGTTATTCAACTTACGGGCTGCCAACCGCCTGGCACCGGGAATGCCGGGTTTTTGTTGAACAATCGGAGGGCATTGTTGGGAGCAAAGAAGTACACTCCGGAGAAAAAGGAATAAGCCGCCGGTTACGAATTACCGGGTTAAACAATGCTACCGTTCGGGTTTACCCCGATGCGGAGGTAACAGCGCAAAATTTTCGGGTTCACTTAAACGCCGGCTATCCTTACAAAACCGGCCAGTATGCTTTCAAAGCAGGAGATTCAAAACATGGGCAGCATTTTGTTATCGAAAATGTCTCGGGAAGCCTGATTGTTTCCTGGTAAACAAACGAAAAATTTAAACTTTACAAAGTTTGTAAAAAATGAATTCTGCTTACCCATAATGAGTAAATGTAAATATTAAAACAGCTTTTAAACTGTTTTTTCAGTGCTGGAAACATCAGGTCCCTTGTTTTTTTAGAAGGTGTATTGGCAGAAGTGGGTTGATTAAACAGGAATACTGATTATTCTGATTAATCCGATTACAAGTACTTGGGAAGTCAACAATTAAGCTAAATACCACCACAACATGAAAGTTAATTTTTCTGTCCTGGCTTTAGTCATTTACTTACTTTTACTATTTTCCTGTAATGAGACAAATAGAACAAACACCTACGAAACATTAAAAGCAGGCTTTAAAAATCCGCCGGTTACGGCCCAGCCCAAAGTTTACTGGTGGTGGCTTAACGGGAACGTGGATACAGTTAGGCTAAAAGAAGAATTAGTAGCTATTAAAAAGGCGGGCATTGGTGGGGTTGATATTTTTGAAATTGGCGTTCCGCCTTACACCAATCCAAATAATATGATTCCTGCCGGCCCGGCATTTATGGGTAAGGAATCGCAGCAGGCCATTAAAATTGCTATAAAAGAAGCGGCTAAACTAGACCTGGAAGTGGGTTTTAATTTGGCCAGTAGCTGGAATGCCGGTGGGAGTTGGACCCAGCCGCAACATGCGGCCAAATCGCTTTACTTATCCCGGTCAAAAATAAAAGGTCCGGCAAACCAGTCAGTAGCTTTGCCTTTTCCGGCAATTCCCAAGACCGATGCCAAAGGCAAGCCGCTTTTAATTAAATACAGGGAGAATGGTAAACCCTTGTATTATGAAGAAGTAGCCGTGCTTGCTGTGCCTGCCGGCCTACAGAAGAGCAGTTTAGATACCACCAAAATAATAGATGTTACAGCCTTTTTTAATGCCCAAAAGGAGGTGTTATCCTGGCAAGCACCGGCCGGTGAATGGGATATTTTTCGGTTTGTTTGTGCCAATTCGGGTGAGGAATTAAAGTTGCCCAGTCCTATCTCCAAAGGCCCTATCATCGACCATTATGACTCGGCTGCTACCCAGGCGCATTTTAGTTATTT
>NZ_JBMQUD010000101.1:0-29681 GCF_057359045.1 Adhaeribacter sp. | reverse complement strand
TCGCTCCTGCACGATTATCCCGTTTCTATTATTGGCGAAGCTTATTTGCCTATTGAACAAAACTTATTAGCGCTGCCGGGCCAGTCGGTAATGGATATACGGGTAGTGCGGTCGCACCCTATGGCTTTGCTGCAGTGCAGTAATTTCCTGGAAGAGCATCCGCACATGCAAGCTTTAGAAGCCGCCGATACGGCCGAAAGCGCCCGCGAAATTCGGGAGCACAATTTAACCGGCGTAGCTGCCGTGGCCAGCCGGGCCGCTGCTGCCCGTTATGGCCTGGAGATTTTAGAAGAACGCATCGAAAATTACAAAGATAATTATACCCGCTTTTTAATAATTTCCCGCAATGCTGCTTCCGATATTTCTACGGCCAACAAAGCTTCGGTAAATTTCCGGTTGCACCACCGCGCCGGTGAACTGGCTAAAATATTAGATGTGTTCCGGGATTTAAATATTAACCTATCCCTGATTCAGTCTATCCCGATTTTAAGTAAACCCACCGAGTTTACCATTTTACTCGATTTAGAATGGCAAAGCTACGCCGATTTCCGGACGGCTATTAAAACCATAGAACCGCTTACAGTAGAAACAAAAATATTAGGTACTTATAAAAGAGGTGTTAAATAAAATGATAATTCCGAAGGCTAACCGCTTAGACCACGTACAGGAATATTACTTTGCCCGTAAGTTGGCCGAAGTGCGGGCTTTAATGGCTCAGGGCCACGATATTATAAACCTAGGTATCGGCGATCCGGACATGCCCGCCTCCGAGGCTACCGTTTCTGCTCTTACAGAATCGGCCGAAAACAAGAAAAACCACGGTTACCAAGCTTACCGCTCTATACCGGCTTTGCGCAACGCCATGGCAAAATGGTATGGCCAAACGTACGGCGTAAATTTAAACCCCGATACCGAAATTTTACCTTTGCTAGGTTCTAAAGAAGGCATTTTTCATATTGCCATGGCTTTTCTCAATCCCGGCGATCAGGTGCTGGTGCCCAACCCGGGCTACCCGGCTTATGCTGCCGTTACCAAACTGGTAAACGCAGAACCAGTTTATTTTGACCTTACCGCCGAAAATAATTGGTTGCCTGACCTGGAAGCTCTACGCCGATTAGATACTTCTAAAGTAAAGTTAATGTGGCTGAACTATCCTAACATGCCTACGGGTGCCTTGGCCAGTGAAGCGGATTTTGCAGAAATAATTAAGTTTGCGCAGGAACGGAAAATCTTAATTGTACACGATAATCCGTACAGTTTGGTGTTAAACGAAAAGCCGCCGGTTAGCATATTAAAAGCCGCCGGGGCTATGGAATGCTGCCTGGAGTTAAACTCTTTAAGCAAATCTTTTAACATGGCCGGCTGGCGGGTAGGCATGGTTATGGGCCGTCCCGAATACATTGATGCCATTATTGCCATTAAGAGTAACCTCGATTCGGGTATGTTTTTACCGATACAGCACGCTGCCATAGCCGCTTTAAACAACCCGGAAAGCTGGCACCAGGAACGCAATGCAGTTTACCGTAAGCGGCGCGAACTTATTTATGAATTGCTGGATGTACTTAACTGCCGCTACGCCAAAGATGCAACCGGTATGTTTGTTTGGGGCCGGGTTCCCGATGAGGTAGCAGATGTAGAAACCTTTTTAAACCAGGTATTATACGAAGCCCATGTTTTCCTGACGCCCGGCAAAATATTTGGCTCCAACGGCGAGCGCTACGTGCGGGTGTCGGTTTGTGCTACCGAAGAAAATATTCAGCGTGCCATACATAATATAAAACAACTGGTGGTTAGTAATTAACTGCGTTGCATAAGGAACTAACTTTCAATAACTAACCATTAGTATTAAATAAATCTGAAACCAAAAATTTTAACTATAACATTGCCATGAGTAAACCAACCATCGACTTATTGCCTACATCAGCCCTTCTAAACGAAGATAAGTCACCGCTAATTATTGCCGGCCCTTGCAGCGCCGAATCAGAAGAACAAGTAATGCAAACGGCCCACCTCATTAAAGAAGTACCAGGTGTAACTGTTTACCGCGCCGGTATCTGGAAACCCCGCACCCGCCCCAATAGCTTCGAAGGTATTGGTGTACCAGGCTTAAAATGGTTGAAACGCGTAAAACAGGAAACCGGCTTAAAAGTAGCTTGTGAAGTTGCCAATACGGCCCAGGTTTTTGAAGCCCTGAAAGCCGGTATTGATATTTTATGGATTGGTGCCCGTACTACCGTTAACCCTTTTACCGTACAGGAAATTGCCGATGCCTTGCGCGGGGTAGATATTCCGGTGTTGGTTAAAAACCCGGTTAATCCTGATTTGCAACTATGGTTAGGTGCTATTGAGCGCCTGAACCAGGCTGGCTTAAAACAATTAGGCGGTATTCACAGGGGTTTCTCTACTTTCGACAATGCACCTTACCGCAATATGCCTAAGTGGAACAGTGCCATTGAATTTAAACGTTTGGTACCCGAGTTGCCTTTAATTTGCGACCCGAGCCATATTGCCGGTAACCGCGAGTTATTGCAACCCATTGCCCAGCGCGCGATGGACTTAGCCATGGAAGGTTTAATGATTGAAACCCACGTAAACCCGGCCGTAGCATTAAGCGATGCCTCGCAGCAGGTAACGCCCGCCGACCTGAAAAAATTATTAGCCAGTTTGCGGTTCAGTAAAGTAGAAGGCACAGACCAGGAAGATCATTATATGCTGGAAGAAATGCGTCGCAATATTGATCAGTTAGATAAAGAGTTGATGGAGGTATTTGCCCGTCGGGCGCGTTTATCGCGTAAAATTGGCGAATACAAAAAAGCCCACAACATGGCTATTCTGCAGGTTAAACGCTGGGACCAGATTTTAGAAGATATTTTGGCCAAAGCCGAGAAAGAAGGCTTAGATGAGAAATTTGTACGGGCTATTTTCCAGACCGTACACCAACACTCTATTAACATCCAAACTGAAATTGTGAACGGCAAAGCCGACGCTTAATATTTAGGAAAGCCGCCCAGCGGCCTTTAAACACCAATTTGCCATTTTGAAGATTGCCTCTCTGGTCTTAAACCGGGGAGTTAATCTTTGAAATGGCATTTTTTATTAACACCTTTCCAAAATGTGGAAAACTTTTTCAGGTATTAAATATTAAAATATATAATATTTTAAAGAATTTTAAATGGAACAAAATCCACAATCCAATACAAATAATACTTAAATACAATTTTTATTAACCAAACAATATTATAAATAATTCATTTTCAATTAAATACAATAATTAATATTTAAATATAGGTGAAAAAACCGCCAAATAGCCAATATGGCTAGCTAATATAATTTTATTACCTTTATTGCCATATTACAAATAACAACAAGTCTTTTAACGACATAAACAAATATAAGTTTACTAAGAAGACTAAATTTATTTAAAGAATAGGCAATAATATGATTAAAACTTTACGCCAGGTTGTATTTTTTTCTCAGTTCTTACTCATTTCTTTTTTAGGTCAGGCGCAGCAAGTTTCCCAAAAAGCTCCAGTTTTAGTTAATAAGAGCAAACTTGAAAAAATTTCGGTAGAGCAAAACTTAAAATACAACGAGAACCGGGAACGTGCGTTGATGCTGGCAAAAAAGCATAATTGGATTATATCTGATACCAAACCCGATGGAACAACCATTTCTTTACAAGGCTTAACTGAGTCGGGCCGGCCCATTTATTATATTACCCATAACAACGAAACTTCGGCAATTACAACCGGCACCAATAAATTATGGGTGGATGGTGCTAGTGGCCTTAACTTAAATGGCTCTAGTCCGCAAATGGCCGGTAAACTGGGCATTTGGGATGGTGGTGCCGTTAGAGCTACGCACCGTGAACTAACCGGCCGCATTATAAACCGCGATGGTGCTACTTCCCTAAACGACCACGCTACCCACGTTGCCGGTACCATGATTGCGCGCGGCCTTAACTCCATGACCAAAGGTATGGCCAATGGTGCGGTAAATTTGCAAGCCTGGAATTACAACAACGACGGTTCTGAAATTGCTAATGCGGCCAGCAGCTTATTGGTATCAAACCACTCTTATGGTAACTTAGCCGGCTGGCGTTTAATTGGCTCTAACTGGTACTGGTACGGCGAACTAAGTGTAAGCGACAAAGAAGATGTGTATTATGGCTATTATGGTAATACCGCTCAGTTATGGGACAATATTGCGTTTAACTCGCCTTATTATTTAATGGTAAAAGCGGCCGGTAACAGCCGCAACAGTGGCGAGCCTGCAATAGGTCAGCCTTATTACCGCTACAACCCCAATATTGGTAACTGGGAACTGGTAAGCACTGGCCGTACAGCCGATATGAAATCTTACGACAGCTACGACGTAATTCCAGATCATAGTGTAGCTAAAAACATTTTAACTGTAGGAGCTATTCATGGCCTGGCCAATGGTTATACCCAACCTTCCGATGCCGTTATTTTTGGCAATAGCAGTTGGGGACCAACCGACGACGGCCGGATAAAACCAGACTTGGTTGGTAGTGGCGTACGGGTACTGTCGTCCTTTGCTTCTAACGATGAGGCTTACAATTATTCTACTGGTACTTCTATGGCTACGCCCAACGTATCAGGCTCTTTGATTCTACTGCAAGAGCATTATTCTAACCGCAACAATGGCCAGTTTATGTTAGCTGCCACCCTTAAAGGTTTAGCTATTCATACTACCAACGAAGCCGGCAACAACCCAGGACCAGATTATGTTTATGGTTGGGGCGTTTTAAACGCAGAACAAGCGGCACAGGTAATTACCAACCGGTTAAAAACCCACCAGTTAAGCGAAAATTCTTTATTTCAGGGCCAAACCTATACCCAAACCGTTAAAGCTTCAGGTTCTGAACCTTTACGGGTAACCATTTCCTGGACCGACCCGGCCGGCACTGTTTTAGCCATGACACCATCTACCCTGAACAACCGTACACCCCGCCTGGTAAACGATTTAGATGTACGAATTACCGCTGGTTCTCAAACCCACTTGCCTTGGATCTTAGATCCGGCCAATCCATCGGCTCCGGCTAGTACCGGCAATAATATCCGGGATAACGTAGAGCAAATATTAATTCCTAATCCGGTTCCCGGCCAAACTTATACCATTACGGTATCGCACAAAGGCACTTTACGCAATAATGCCCAGGCTTATTCTTTAATTGTGAGTGGCTTACAAGGCATACAGTATTGTGCTTCGGGTGCCACCAATACCACTGGTGCCCGTATAGAGAGCGTAAACGTAGGCCAGGTAAACAACAGCAGCGCCAGCACCTGCAATGCTTATACCGATTTTACTGCGCTTTCGGCCAATGTTGAAGTAGGCCAGTTATTACCTATATCGGTTAAAGTAGGTACCTGCGACGCGCCGGCCGATAAAGTGGTTAAGATTTTTGCCGACTGGAACAGCGATGGTGATTTTGATGATGCGGATGAGTGGGCGGCTACCTCGGCTGTATTACCTGGCACCGAATATTTTAACACCAATATTCAGGTGCCTAATTTGGTACAAGTGGGCAACAGCACCCGCCTGCGCATAGTTTTGGTTCAAACCACCAGTGCCGAAATGATTAGCGCCTGCGGTGCCTATGAGAAAGGAGAAACCGAAGATTATACGCTAAACTTTGTAACCCCCACCAACGATGTAGGCATAACCGCTATTAATATCCCTACTAACAATAACTTTATGGCTCATGCCGACCAGGGAGTAACCGTTACCATTAAAAACTTTGGTTCAGTAAGTCAAAATAATATTCCGGTATCTGTTAGCATTAAAAATAATGGTCTAATCGTAAATACACTTTCGGGGATTTACAGCGGTACCCTGGCCAGCGGGCAAGAAAAATCATTTACGTTACCTGGCTCTTTTAATGCACAACCCAGCACTACTTATAACCTAAGCGCCAGCACTGCGCTAAACACCGATAATATTACCGGCAACAATACTTTTGGCGCTACAGTTACAACCCAGGCTTTAATTGAGGCACCCATTGCGGCTGCTACCAGTTGCAACAATAGCACCGCCAATTTAAAGGGCTCTGGTAACGGTACAGTTTTCTGGTACGATGCACCAACGGGTGGTAATTTAGTTGCGGCCGGAAATAATACCAGCACCAGCATTTTACCTGCCAACAAAACGTATTATGCGGTTTTAAACCAATTTAATGGCACTACGGCCACCTTGCAAAATAATACAGCCGGCACCTTTGCCAGCAGCACCCAGGATACCGTTTATTTTGATGCCGCCGTACCATTTATTTTAGACCGGGTAACTATAAATGCCGGTACCGCCGGCACCATGACAGTTTCGTTATACAATGCTGCCAATGCCTTAATAGGTAGTTCGCAATTAGCTGTAAGCCCAGGTATTGCCCAATACACCGTTAACCTTTCGGTACCTGCCGCCGGCAATAAATACCGTTTACTGGTTTCTAACTTTGGTCAGGGCGCAACCGCCAACCGCAACAATGCAAGCGGTACCCTCCAGTTCCCGTATACCTTACCCAACGTACTTACTGTAAGCAGAGCCAGCACGGGCAGTTTATTTGTGTATGATTGGAAAGTTAAGGCCGCTGGCACACCCAGCGCCCGGATAGCAGTAAAATTAAATGGTACCCTTACCACCTCGGCCAATAACCTTTGCGCCAGCAATAATTCCGGTACCATTACCTTTAACAACCCCGGCACCATTACCCGCTGGGAATCTTCAGCCGATGGCCTTACCTGGACCAGTATTGCATACACCCAGAATAATTACGCCTTTAGCAACCTGGCCGCAACGACTTACTTCCGGACCATTTTTAATGATGGCAACTGCACCAATATAGCTACTGACCCAATCGTAATCGCGGTTAATCCTGCTCCGGTGGCCATGGTTACAGCCAGTGGTTCTACTAAAATTTGCCAGGGCAATACGTTAACCTTAACTGCCAGTACCGGTACTTATTATTTGTGGTCTACGGGCCAGACAACGAAACAAATTACCGTGAGCCAACCGGGTAATTACTCGGTGCAGGTAACCAATGCCAATGGTTGCACAGCTACGTCTGCTGCTGTTACCGTTAGCTATTGCCTTACCACCTGGACCGGTAACACCGACACAGACTGGAATAACAGTACCAACTGGACCAATGGCGTACCCGATGCCGAAATGGATGTAATGATTCCGGCCAACTTAACCCACTACCCGGTTATTAATACGGGTCAGGCCAACAGCAAAAACTTAACCAACCAAGGCAGTTTATCTTTAAATGGCGGGGTTATAAATATTGCCGAGAACTTTACCAACTCGGGTACGCTTAACCAAACCAACAATGCCTTGTTGCAGTTTTCCGGTAATGTAAACCATACCATTACCGGCAGCTTATTCCAAAACCTACGCATTGGCGGTACAGGTAATAAAACCTTAAGCTCTGATGTAACCATTACCGGTAACCTAACCATAACCGAAGGAACGGTTTCTACTGGCCCGTACAAAGTAATTCTGGACGGCACGGCTACCCTTACCGAAACCGCTTCTAATTATATTATTGGTACGGTACAAGCCAGCCGATCTTTTAAATCAGTATCTACCCAAAACTTTGGTAACATGGGCATTAGCCTTACTACTACGGCCAGCCCGTCGCCTACTATCCAGGTAACCCGCGTAACCGGCGTAACGGCTCCCGGCAATATTCGCTCGGTAAAAAGATACTTTGATGTAGCGGTAACATCTGGCAAAACCAGCGGCCTGAACGCCACCATGGAATTTACTTACCTGCCCGGCGAACTGAACGGCCTGCTAAAAGATAACCTGGCCCTTTACCGGTCTACCGACAATGGTACCACCTGGACGGTACAGGAAAATTCAGTAACGACGTTAAATGAAAGCGAAAACAAAATAACCTTAGCCGGCATTAGCGCTTTCTCGGTTTGGACTGCCTCTGACCGCAACCCAACCATTGTTTTACCGGTAACCGTTGCTTCTTTTAACGCCGCTAAAAAACAAAACGAAACTTTGCTTACCTGGGAAACCGCCACCGAAAAAAATGCTTACGGTATGGAAGTAGAAGTATCTACTGATGCAAAGAATTACCGCAAACTGGGTTTTGTAGCCGCTACCGGTATTAATTCTAATACCCGCCAGGCTTACCAGTTTACCGACACCGAATTTAACAAAAAAGGCACCCGGTATTACCGCCTGAAACAAATTGACCTGAACGGCGATGTTGCTTATTTTGGTCCTAAAGCCGTAAATTTCGACGATAACTTTAGCGCTGCGGTAACAGTTTATCCAAATCCATCGCAAGGTACTTTTGCCCTGCTGGCTAACGCCAACCAAACCGAACAAATGCAGGTTGAAGTAATAAACATGGCGGGTAAAACCGTTTATTGCCAAAAACAATTAATCAGCAAAGGCGAAAACAAAGTAATGGTAAATTTACCAGCGGGCACTCCGGCCGGCGTTTACGTAATACTGGCAACTTACAACAATACTACCAGCCGCATTAAAATGGTAGTAGAATAGTCTGCTGATACTTGCAGGCTTAAAAGAAAAATCCGGCCGGTAGTTTTTAGATTGATAGAACTCATCTAAAGCTAACCGGCCGGATTTATTATCTGGTCGCTGTTATTAAGAATAGGAATAATCTTTCCGTTCTGTGCTTAGGAAGCTTTTTCTCGCGGGTGGATATCGTCTTTTTGCTTTGGCCACTATAGACTAACCACTAAAACGACTACTATATAAGGGCCAGTTTTCAACGGGCAGGTAGTTAAAGACTTTCTTTTATGAGTTCCCACCAGCTACAAGCTGGCGCGAGCAGACGGGAATTGTTCTAAATATTCCTTAGCCGGAAGGCTATGGTGTCCTCCCCCGCTCCTTTTCTTTCCGGCCCTAAATAAACCAATCAGCAAAATAATCCTTCATTCAATACACAGGTGAGCGGCCGGCAATACAGCAGCTATTTAAATTATAATATTACGCCGTTTATTTAACATAATAATAAAACTATTGAAACATAAAACACCTGGTAAATGCCGTTAATTATTCTGTTGTTAAAACGCCGAACGGATTGAATAAAATATCTTAAAGGTTTATCTGCTTTATACCCAAACGTTACATACCATATTTATCAATTAAATAAATTAACGCGGCCATAGAGGCACCGCCCAATTCTAATTCCCGCCGGTTTACCCGGTCGAAGGTATCGGTAGCCGCATGGTGTAGTTCAAAATACCGCTGCGAGTCGGGCCGGAAACCAATGAGCGCAATGTTGCCGTTTTTGAGCGGACCAATATCGGCACCGCCGCCGCCGGCTCCCAAAGCATGTAAACCGTACGGGGCCAGCAAATCTTTCCAGTTAATTAATTGTGCTACTTTGCTGGCTGGGGCATCCATGCTAAAGCCGCGCGGCGTAAACCCGCCGGCATCCGACTCCAGCGCCGCAATATGTTTTTCTTTATTTAATTGGGCTAACTCAGCGTATTTAAGGCCGCCCCGGGTTCCGTTTTCTTCGTTCATGTACATAACGGCCCTAATGGTGCGTTTGGGTTTAATATTTAAGGCTTTAAATAAGCGCAGCACCTCTATGGCCTGCATACAACCAGTGCCGTCGTCGTGAGCACCCTGGCCCAGATCCCAGGAATCCAGGTGGCCGCCTACCACAATTATTTCCTCCGGATGTTCGGTACCTTTTATTTCGCCGATTACATTGTGTGACGGTGCGTCGGGTAGCGTTTCCGGGTTCATGGTAAACTCAAACTGTAAATTGGGTTCCTCTTTTAACCGTTTACTTAACAACTCGGCCCCATTGGTACTAATGGCCGCCGCCGGAATTTTAGGTCCGTTTTCGGCGTAGCGCATGGCACCGGTATGCGGATAATCGTCGAGCGCCAGATTCATGGAACGGACAATGGTACCGACAGCTCCGTATTGCGCGGCTTCCAGGGCTCCGTTGCCCCGCTGGTCTACGGCGGTGCCGTACGCCCGGAAAGTTTCTATATAATTCGGGTTCATGGGCCGGTTAAAGAAAACAATTTTCCCTTGTACCTGGGCCTGGCCTAACTTTTTCAGTTCTTCGAAATTATGAACTTCTACTACCGGGGCTTTTATTCCTTTTTTGCCGGTACCCACCGAACCACCCAAAGCACAAATGGGCACGGCTACTTTTCCTTTTTTTGAGATTATAGCCGCTTTTTCTTTTTCGCCCCGTACCCAGTGCGGCACCATTACATCTTGTAAATACACCCGGTCTAAGCCCATGCCTTCCATTAAGGTTTTAGTATAAACCACCGCTTTGGCAGCCCCCTCGGAGCCACTAAGCCGCGGCCCTATTTGGGTACACAGGTAGCGGAGGTTCTCGTAGCTTTTACCATTAGACAAAGCCTCCTGAAATATTTGCCGGATAACCGCCGAATCGGGCTTAATAACTTGGGCCTGACTGCCTACCGAAACAAAACAGAACAGGGCCACCAGCAAGAACCTTTTAAAACTATAAATCATACTAGAATTATTTTATCAAAAATAAGTTTTCCCGACAAAAAAGCTAAATAAACCTCATTTGCTTTAATTAAAGTGAAAATATTTATAAACCCAATAATCCAACTAAACATTTAGTTGATAAACTAAGCATTTAGTTATACATTTATCCCAATCATTAACTAACTATTTATGAAAGAATTAACCAAGGCCGAAGAGCAGGTAATGCAGGTTCTTTGGGAAATAGAAAAAGGGTTTGTAAAGGATATTCTGGAGCAACTGCCGGAGCCCAAACCCGCTTACAACACCGTGTCTACAATTGTGCGGATTTTAGAGAAAAAAGGCTTTGTAGGCTACCAGGCTTACGGTAAAACCCACGAATATTTTCCGCTCATTCCCAAAGAAAAATACACCAAGCAGTTCCTGAAAAACTTTGTCAGCAGCTACTTCGGTGGCTCTTACCAGCAATTGGTTAGCTTTTTTGCCAAAGAAGAAAACATGAACCTGCAGGAGTTGGACGAACTAATGAAACACGTGAAGAAAGACTTAGACCAGTCAGAAAATGAATAACCTGCTGCTGTACCTGGCCGAGTCGAGCCTGGCGCTCCTGTTGTTTTATGTCGTGTATGCCCTTCTGCTAAGCCGCCAAACTTGTTTTAAGTTTAACCGGTTTTATTTGCTGGCTGCTTTGCTGTTCTCCTTTTTTATTATTCCTTTCCTGGAAATATCTCTTTGGCCGGCAGAAACAACGGTAAGCACCAATAATATTCAGGTGCAGCCCGCAACGGCAGATATAATATATGGCTCGCCCATTTTAATGCAAACTCCAACCCAAGCAAAAACTCCTAATTACGGGGCTTGGCTCTATGGTCTATATGTCAGTGGGGTATTAGTTGCCGTTATTTTTTTCTGCGGCCAGTTTCTAAAACTCTACACCTTTATTTATAGCCACGCAGCCGACGGTTATTATTGGCAGCGCATTAAAATAATCCCAACGCATGGCGAAATGGCTACCTTTTCTTTTTTACATTATATATTATTCGACAATAGTCAGCCTTTTACACCCACCGAAAAAGAACTTGTTTTCCGCCACGAGCAAGCGCACCTATTGCAAAAACATACTTTCGATATAATTTATCTTAAAGTATTAACCATTATTTTCTGGTTCAACCCCCTCCTCTATTTCTATAAAAAAGCATTAGAAAGTACCCACGAATATTTAGCCGATGCCCAAGTATTAGAAGACGAAGATGCTGAGACCTACGCAACTTTGCTGGTACAACAAGTCTTCTACAAAACCAATTCGTCCCTCGGCAATTTCTTTCATCTCCATCAATCTCTTACCTTAAAAAGACTAATCATGATGAAAAATTTAAAAAAGCCTTTCTCAATCATCCGGCCCTTGCTCACCCTGGCCGTGGTTTGTGCCTTTGCCGCAGTTTTTGCCGCCAACCGGCCGGTTTCGTTACCCGATTTAATACCTGCTGCACCAACTAATAATTTTGCCGAAAATTCTGGTTTACCCTTAAAAACGCAATCTGTTGCTGGTGTTCTAGTTCCTGATGAAATTTCGGAACCGGCATTTCAGGACGGTAAAGAGCAATTGTACCGCTTTTTGTTACAGCACCTGAAGTTTAAGCCCGAAGCTTTCGGGAAAGATGCTACCAGAAGAACCGTGGTATCGATAAAAATAGACAAAGAAGGCAATCCGGAAAATGCATTTGCCGCCAGCGAAGATTTAGTTAACCAGGAAATTACCCGGGTAATCCGCCTGATGCCTCCTTGGATTCCGGCCTACCAGGATGGCAAAGGATTGGCCTCCCGGTACGAGCTGCACTTGTTACTTGACCAAAAGGCTAAGCATTCTGTTATTACACCTAACAAGTTAGTAAAGAAGGGCGCTCTGGATGCTGAAGGCTTACCTACATTTAGCTCCGATGTTATCCACCTGGGGGTAAATTCCGTTACGGGTACGCCGAAAAACTTTTTAGATCAGGAGGCTATCGTAGTAGGCGAAATAACGGAGCCCTCTTTCCCCGGCGGCCAAGCCACTATGGAGCGTTATTTCCGGGAAAATATACAACTAGCAAATATCTTAGAAAATATGCTGGCAGATAAGAAAACGTCTTTTTTAGGCATTAGCTTTCATATACAAATTGATGAAAAAGGTAATGTCATAAAATTACCGTTTAGAGATAATGATTATTATCTGCAACGGGATGAAAGAAAGCCGGATGAAAACTCATCAGCCGAAGAAGTAAATAGAAGAATATTTACTGGCAAATTTCATAATGAAGTAAGACGCGTAATCAACAATATGCCGCAATGGAGTCCGGCTATAAAAGATGGAAAGCCAATAAGAGCAAATGTGAGTGTTTACGTTGGCATGTTGCATGCGCCGGAACCACCCAAACCCCAGAAAAGGAATGAAATTTATCATATTAGCCGAGCAGGAGAAATTATTTTCCACACAGATCAGATTGTTTTTTGGTTCCCTTTAAAGGACAGCAACCAAAAAAAGAATGAAGGAAATCAAACTACACAAGAGATTAAGCTGCCAAAATTTCCCGGTGGTGAGTCAGAAATGTATAAATTTTTAAGCAAGAATATTAAATATCCGGCTGGTGGTTTGGCGCAAAACAATGGTTTTACCTGGGTTATGACTACCGTAAAAATTGATAAAAACGGTAACCCCGAAACTTACGATAAATCTATAAAAGACCCATTCATTAGAGAAGCTTACAGAGTCAATAATTTATTGCCCAAGTTTGAGCCCGCCATGCAAAATGGAGAACCAGTAGCTTCAGATTATATAATTCCAATTTATTTCCGGTATAGTTCGGATACAACCAGAATAAATGACAACAGAAACCACGCTACTTTTGAAATGGCGAAGGGCGTACCTACTGTTAAAAGCAGACCAATAGTTGTTACCATTTATACTGATAAATCGGCTCCTGATGAAGCAGCAGGTAAAAATATTCTAAACGGAGATAAAAGGCTTAAGCCCGTCGGTAGTCAAAAACTACCCCAGTTCCCAGGCGGCAAAAACAAATTAAGCGAATTTCTGTCGAGCCATACCCAGTATCCGGCAACTGCTTTAAAAAGTAAACTTGCCGGCCAGGCCATTGTTCAGGCTACCCTTAATGCCGACGGCACTATAAATAATTTTAAAACCCTGCACACCGATCATGCTTATTTCGAAGAGGAAGCCATTTCGGTTTTACGGGAGATGCCCCGCTGGGAACCAGCCCTGCAAGATGGCAAAGCCGTATCGTATAACTTGGTATTTCCGTTTGTATTTGCGTTGGAGAGCAAGCAAAATATACCTGCGCTTCGCTTACCTGCTAACCGCAGCCAGTTATACGTGCAGGACGCCATTACCATCATTGGGTACAGCCAGGTAATTGCCGGACAAACTATTGTAAAAAAAGAAACGCTGCCTACCCGTAATAGTATTAAGCCACAAAATCCAATTCAGGATAATGATAAAGTTTTCACTTTTGTGGAACAGCAGCCGGCTTTTCCTGGGGGAGAGGCAGCTTTAAATAAGTTTATTAAAGAAAATTTAAAATACCCCGCGGAAGCCCAGCGCAAAGGCGTTTCGGGGTTAGTGGTTGCCCAGTTTACCATAGACAAAACCGGAAAAATACTCAATCCACTGGTAGTAAAACGGCTAGGCTCCGGTACTGACGACGAAACTCTCCGATTAATTAAGTTAATGCCGAATTTTAATCCCGCTAGGCAAAATGGAAAACCGGTCAGTTTCCGGTACACGCTTCCAGTACGGTTTGCCCCACCCGTTGGTGCCCCTACTAAAGGCACCAGTGCTGCTCCGGCGCAAACTATGCCCGATAAAGTTTTCACCTTTGTTGAACAAATGCCGGTTTTCCCCGGTGGAGAAGCAGCTTTAAATAAGTTTATTAAAGAAAATTTAAAATATCCGGCGGAGGCGCAAAGTAAAAGTATATCTGGGTTAGTGGTTGCCCAGTTTACCGTAGATAAAACCGGGAAAATACATAGTCCCCAAATAGTAAAACCGCTTGGAGCAGGCGCCGACGAGGAAGCCATCCGGCTAATCAAACTAATACCCGACTTTAAGCCGGCCAAACAAAACGGTCGCTCGGTTAATTTCCGGTACACGCTACCAATCCGCTTTGGTTTGGCAACTGAAGCCGAAACTACCAAAAATTAAAAAATTATTTATTTGCTACCCAAGTTTAAACAGCCTTTGGTTTGATATTTAAAAATCATACAGATATTAAAACAAAGGCTGTAACAAGGGTCATTACTTACATTTACAGGACTTTCGCAAAGTAATTAAAAAACCATCTTTAAAGGGAAGGCTTTTACGATTTAAACAAGAGCTTTGCGAAAGTCAATATTTAATAAAAATATGGCGCCACCTATTCAATTTATTATTAAGAAGTTATGGCCATTATTTCTACTTAGTTTGGTGTGGTTTCTAGATAGCTGTGCCCCCAAAAGAAACCTTTCGGCTACTGCTTTTAAATACCACATTAGCGGCAGCATTGCGGGCAGCCAGGACGGAGATACTTTGTTGTTAGGTGTAATTGGGAACAGCAGGCGCATAAACAAAGCCATTATTAAAAATTCTAAGTTCCGGTTTAAAGGTACCGTGCCCGAATTATCGATGGGCCTTATCCAGTATAAACGTAGTTTTAACATAACCGAAACCAGCGCCTTTGTGATTGAAAAAACCCCAATTGTTATTGCGGCCCACGTTTTGCCCGAAGATAAGGAGTATGCTGATGGTAAAATTATTAAAGCAGGTAAACAGAATGAATATTTACAGAAATTAGAAGCCTTACAAACACCTATGGCTAAAGAAATGGGTGAGGCTTCTCTAAGAATACAGGAGGCCGAAAAAGCTAACAATCCGGCAGCAGCGAAACTTTACCGGGAAAAGAATTTAGAAGCTGCTCAAAAAAACCGGTCAATCCGCGAACAATTTATAAAGGAGCATCCAGATGCTATTGCGGCGCTATACAGTTACTATAATTCTTTAGATTACAAAATAGATAAACCAGACAAAGCTCTGGTAACCTTGAATTTATTTAACGACCAGATAAAGCGAACCAGCCTCTGGCAAAAAGTAAAAAATTTAGCCGGGCAGGAAGCATTGCAAGCTAAATAATGCCTGGGCAAACTAAATCAGGGCAGCCCATAGTTTTTAAGCTGCGTTTCGCTACTGGGTTTATAAATAATATTTAGTAAAGCTCCTATGGGTTACCGGAAAATATTCATTACAATTATGCTGATGATGACAGCCCTGGCTGCTTTCTATTTATACAAAGACCGGCAATCCAGAATACTAGCCCCTGCTAATAATTCCTTAACGGAGGCGCAAACCTTAAGCCTTCACACTTTCTCCGTTATTCCGCCCCGGTTAGAAGGTTGTTCCTGTTATTTCGCCAACGACTCAACTGAATTTGCGCTCGGAAGATACATTTTCATGAACGACAATAGCCAAAGCGCTACCCTAAAAATAAACGGCATTATAACCAGGTTTAACCCGGCTGCTTCTGAAATATTGGATAAAAAAACGGTGGTTAAAAACTACCAGAATAATGCCTATAGATTAACGGTTGCCATTAAAAGCACTTTACAAACGCAATCCGAGGCAAGTATAAAAACGGGTACCTTAAAGTTAATCTCCCCCAATGGCCAAACTATTCAAAAGTCCTTTTATGGTAAATGCGGCTGCTAAAATATTGATGTTTTTTTTGAATACAATGCGTTAATATTACGCCGTATATTTTATTTAAATATCAATCAGGTAGCAACAGAATTATTTATTTAGCTGGTATTTATGTATTTGTAAATCAAAAAGTCTGGCTTAAGTAAAATATTAAGTACGCAATGTAGCATACAAAATACTTTCATCAGGCGTTGTCTTTTTTCATGCAAATTCCTTTTCAATCTTTCGAATTTCAGAACCGCCAGGTACGCAACTTGGTGCTACAGGCTATGACCAATGTTTTCGACGCTGAATGGTATATACTGGGCAGCTATTTAAAAAAGTTTGAGCAGGAATATGCAACTTTTAGCCAAACGCAACATTGTATTGGGGTGGGCAACGGGTTAGATGCGCTTCATATTGCTTTAAAAGTTTTAGGCATTGGTCCTGGTGATGAGGTGTTGGTACCGGCCCACACTTTTATTGCCACTTGGCTAGCTGTTTCATTAACCGGCGCTAAACCGGTGCCCGTTGACGCTGATCCACAAACCTATAATATCAATCCGCAACTTCTCGAAAGAGAAATAAACAGTCGGACCAGAGCCATTATTCCGGTACACTTATATGGCCAACCCTGCGAAATGGACAGCATTATGGCGTTGGCCCGCCATTACCAGTTGTGGGTAGTAGAAGATAATGCCCAGGCCCAAGGCGCTACTTATAACGGCCAGCTAACCGGTAGCTTCGGCCACCTGAATGCCACCAGCTTTTACCCGAGCAAAAACTTAGGCGCTTTAGGCGATGGCGGCGCTTTAACCACCAACCACCCCGACCTGGCCCACCACGCTTATTCGCTCCGCAACTATGGCTCCAGCCAAAAATTCTATCATGAAACTATTGGGTTAAATTCCCGCCTCGACGAATTACAAGCGGCTGTACTGAGCCAGAAGTTACCGTTTTTACCCAGTTGGAACCAGGAGCGTATGGCCATCGCGAATAATTACATTAACCAGCTACAAAATATACCGGCTATTCAAATGCCGTTTACCGCGCCCAACACTATTCCTGTTTATCACCAATTTGTTATTAGCACCCCTTACCGCAATGCTTTGCAAAAATATCTCGCCGAAAAAGGTGTAAGTACTTTTATCCACTATCCCATACCACCATACCGGCAAGCAGCTTACCGCCATCTGAGTTTGCAGGCCAATAATTTTCCGGTTGCTAATAATATTGCCGCTACGGGTTTGAGTTTACCCATTTGGCCAGGGTTAGATGAAGAAAGTATTAATTATATCTGTAAGCAGATAGAGCATTTTTTCCGGCAGAAAAGAACCAGTTAATAAACAAATAATAAATAAAGGTTACTTTCGGCTACCAGCGAATGGTTAATTAAATATTTATTAGTTTACTTTGTAAAAAACTATTTTACCCAGCCTTAACTTATGTTATGGTACATTTTAATTTATAACTAATTATTTAATGCATAAGCATTTCTTTTAGCTATAAGGTTAGTTAAAACTATAAAGAGCAGGTGTTTTAACCAGGTAACTAGAAATAAAACTGAACATCTACTAAACTTTATTTCCAGGAAATAGTATGGGGTAAACTTAAGCGCTAAACATCGCACCACCTTTATATTTTAAACATAATATTGTAAAATATAAATATTTGATTTAATTTTAACACAACTATCTAACATTTAATAAATTAATTAATATTTTTTCCAGATTATGGAAAGTTATTAACAACCAATTATACATGAAGCGAGCATTAATTACGGGTATAACAGGTCAGGATGGCGCCTATCTATCAGAATTGTTATTGAGCAAAGGCTATGAAGTACACGGTGTTAAAAGACGGAGTTCTCTTTTTAACACCGACCGCATCGACCACCTGTATCAGGATCCGCACGAGCAGAATGTTAAATTTAAACTGCACTACGGCGATCTTACTGATTCTACCAACATTATCCGGATAATTCAGGAAGTACAACCCGACGAGATTTACAACCTGGGCGCTATGTCGCACGTGAAAGTAAGTTTTGATACTCCCGAGTACACCGCCAACGTAGATGCCCTGGGCACCCTGCGGGTATTAGAGGCTGTGCGTATTCTGGGCCTGACCGAAAAAACTAAAATTTACCAGGCTTCTACCTCCGAGTTATATGGCTTGGTACAAGCAGTGCCACAATCCGAAACAACCCCGTTTTATCCGCGCTCGCCGTATGCTGTAGCAAAAATTTACGGCTACTGGATTACGGTAAATTACCGAGAAGCGTACAACATGTTTGCTTGTAACGGTATTTTGTTTAACCACGAGTCGCCGTTGCGCGGCGAAACCTTTGTAACCCGTAAAATTACGCGGGGAGCTGCTCGTATTGCTTTAGGTTTACAGGATAAAATTTACTTGGGTAACCTGGATGCAAAACGCGACTGGGGTCATGCCAAAGATTACGTAGAAGCCATGTGGCTGATACTGCAGCAAGACCAGGCCGAAGATTACGTAATTGCCACTGGTATAACCACTACGGTACGGGATTTTGTGCGCATGACTTTTGCCGAACTAGGTGTAGAATTAGAATTTTTAGGCGAAGGCGCGAGCGAAACTGCGCGGGTGGTAAGCTGTAGTAATCCGGAGTTCCAGTTAGAAATTGGCAAAGAAGTAGTAGCGGTAGATGCAGCTTATTTCCGTCCGACCGAAGTAGATTTACTCATTGGCGATCCTACTAAATCTAAAACCAAATTAGGCTGGCAACCCAAATACGATTTACCGGCTTTGGTAAAAGATATGGTTACCGCCGATGTTGAACTGTTTAAACGTGACGCTTATTTAATGGAAGGCGGACACAAAATTCTAAATTACTTGGAGTAAAAAATCCGCATGGATAAAAATGCTAAAATATACATTGCTGGTCATCGGGGCATGGTCGGTTCGGCTATACACCGTCGTTTAGCGCGGGCCGGATTTACAAATTTTATTTTTCGTACTTCCCGCGAACTTGACCTGCGTGATACCGTTGCGGTAAGCAACTTCTTTAAAGAAGAAAAACCGGATTATGTTTTTTTGGCGGCCGCCAAGGTAGGTGGTATTCAGGCCAATAATACGTATCGTGCCGACTTTATTTACGATAACCTGATGATCCAGAACAACGTGATTCACCAGAGTTATCTAAACAACGTTCAGAAACTGTTATTCTTAGGTTCGTCGTGCATTTACCCCAAATTGGCACCGCAGCCTTTAAAAGAAGAATATTTGCTCACCGGCGAACTGGAATATACCAACGAACCTTACGCCATTGCCAAAATAGCTGGTATAAAAATGTGCGATGCCTACCGGAGCCAGTACGGTTGTAATTTTATATCGGTAATGCCTACTAACCTGTATGGCCCTAACGATAATTACGACCTGAACAACTCGCACGTTTTGCCAGCCTTATTGCGCAAAATGCACGAAGCTAAAATACACCAAAAACCAACCGTTGAGGTGTGGGGCTCGGGCACGCCCAAACGTGAGTTCTTACACGCCGACGACCTGGCCGATGCTTGTTATTATTTAATGGAAAACTACAACGAGCCCGGCCTGGTAAATATTGGTACCGGCGAAGATGTTTCGATTAAAGAACTGGCAGAATTGATTCAGAAGATAGTTGGTTACGAAGGAAAAATTGTTTGGGATGCCACCAAACCCGATGGTACTCCCCGCAAACTCATGGATGTTGGCAAACTGGCCTCGTGGGGCTGGCGTTATACCATTGATTTAGAAACTGGTATCCGCAAGGTTTATCAAACCGAAGAAGTTTTTAAAGAAGCTTTTAGTTATTAAATATTATTCCCCAACACTTAGGCTTTAAAGTGCAAAGTGTTGGGGTAATATTATATTATTCTGAAGCCAAAGCTTAGTTCAGCTTAGACTAAACTTTGGCTTTTCCCTACCGCCAATCCCCAGTATAATAAGCCTGTAACTTTTTGGAAGTAGGCATTTACTTTTGCGTAAAAACCGCCGCAAAGAGCAGCCTCATCTTCCGCTTAAGGCTTGGCTAACTTTTTAAGCGCAGACTCTAAGTAAGTTTTATTTAACCATTTGCTCCCAACCATCACCCCTTCTATTTTCTGGGTCTGACTAATATCTTGCAACGGGTTGCCGGCTAACAGTATTAAATCAGAAGCGGCTCCGGCCCGAACTACTCCCGCATTACTCTTTTTAAGATAAGCTGCCACATTTACGGTACCGGTGCGTAAAGCCTGGTAAGGCGTTAAACCAGCTTTAACAAAATATTGTAACTCCTGGTGGGTAGAAAAACCAGGTACGTTAAACACCTGCGGAGCATCGCAACCCAACAATAAACCTACACCATTGCGCTGACAGGCTAATATTAATTGCCGGCGTAACTTTAGAAAGCTATCGGCTTTGACAGCACTGTAAAGCGGATTAGACTGAATATTTTTCTTACTGTTGAACCAATTAAGCCTTACCTCCGGCGCCATATAAATCATTTCGGGGGCTTGTTCAAATTCAGTTGGCGGTTTAGCCGACAACCAACGCTCTGCTAAAGCTTGGGTGGGCACCACCCAAATATTCTTAGCTTTCAGGCCTTGCATTAATTTGGGGATTTGGGTGGTGTCGGCGTTTTGCGCAATATAAAGTCCAAATAAACCGGTTTCCTGCTCGTTCATGCCCTGAATATTTGGTACCAAACTCTCAATAAAACCATCCAGGTGATCAATAGAGGAATAGCCAGCCTCAATGGCGCGCCAAACCCCAACTTTAAAAGATACATGGCCTACAAAAGGAATATTTACTTCTTTGGCTGTTTGGGCCATGGCTCCAAACGTTTCGGGTGTTAAGCCGGGATGTAGTTTAAGATAATCGTAGCCTGCTTGCTTTTGTTCTTTTACCAGAGCCACCGCTTGCGCGGGTGTTTTTACACTCTGCCCGCTAAAAGACGGACCAGTGGTATAAAAGTGAGGGCCTAATATTTCGCCGGTATTTATTTTGCTCCGCAATTCTAAGTGCCGTGGGTGGCCCAACATGCCCCTTATCGTGGTAATGCCGTTTGCCAGGAAAAGGGTAAGCACTTCTTGCATCGGCGCTAAATTATCCTGCGGTGGTACGTGGGCGTGCATTTCGGCCAAACCCGGCATCAGGTATTTTCCCTGAGCATTAATAACTAAAGCATTTTTGGCGTACTTTGCTTTGCCGGCTGGTGCTACGGCAATTATTTTTCCGCCTTTTACCACTACGGTTTGGTCTGGTAAAACCACTTCCCGGTCCATCGGGATTACATTTACGCGAGTAAAAACAATTTCTTGCTGGTCCGCAGAAATAGGTTGCTGCGCTTGCGTGATAAAAGACAGGAGTAAGAGAACTAATATGGGTAAATATTTCATAGCGGCATATTTCATTTAGGTTTAGTAATAGTGTAAGTTAATTGCAGCTTAAAATATATTTTTGGAAGTAACCGAATATACACATTCCGTTAGAATATTTTCTAAACCAATATTAAATATTGGCTCATTAGTCACTAAAAAGAAATACGGATTTTAAGGTAAAAACAAATAATTCCAGCACGGCATAGGTTTAGAAAAGCAGTTCATAAAAAAAGTCACGGTTAAGTGACTTTTCGATTCAATTTATCTAAATAATATTTGAACAGGTACCTGGTTAAATCCGGTTAGTTTAAACTATGGCTGGCTGGTTTTTAACCAATCATAAATGTAAGTAGCCACTTCTTCCCAACCGGGTTCGCCGCAAATATAATGGCTGCGGTTCTCAAACTCGCGGTACACAACAACGCTGTTGGGGTAGGTGTAAGCTTTGGCATTTTTTTCGGTTAAAGATGCCGGAATAATTTGGTCTTTTTCGCCGCCAATAAATAATAAAGGTACGTGCGGTAAGTCTAAATCTACCCGACCGGCTTCTCCCATGCAATCCCGAAGTACGTTGCGGCTATCGTGCGTGGCGTATTGTTCATAAGCCACTTGCGAAGCTTGTTCGCTTAACGTATTGGCAAAAGCAGCATGAAAAGTTTTGGCATCCATGTAAATGGGTTCATCGCCTTTAAGTGGGTTTACAATGGTGGCGCTGTTCTTAAAAAAGGCCCAGTCAAAATCCAGCATACCATTGGGCGCTACCGAATCAATAGGAACGCCCGCCGCAATTAGATTGCGGTTTGCCAGTAACTGCACCACTAAACCACCTACCGAATGCCCAATTACTATGGGTTTAGTTTCTAGCTGTGAAGTTACCTAAGCCAGCCGGTGGGTTTTCCCGCAATTGGGCAGGTTCGCCTTGGTGTAAAGGCCAGGCCGGCGCCAGACAGTTATACCCCTTCTGACTAAAAAAATCAACCCAGTTTGTCCAGCTTTTCGGGTTCTGAAACATGCCATGCACAAAAATTATGGTATCCATATAAATCTGATTCTTAATAATTTACGTTGGACCTTTACTGCAGGCTTATCGTAAATCGTTTTCAATTTTATGAAATAATGAAATAATCGTGCTTTTTAACGCATTTGGTTTAGACAGCAAGGCTGGAATCAGCATTTATAGAATATAAAAAAAGAAAAAGAATAGCGAACTTTGCCGGCGATGCAAACCCAAGATTTAGCTTATTTGCCGGAACTACCGGTTAAAGAGGCATTACCCCGGCTGTTATCGGCCTTAAGTTCCCAAAACCGGGCAGTGCTGGAAGCGCCGCCGGGTGCCGGTAAAACTACTTTAGTTCCTTTAGCTTTGCTGGCTGCTACTTGGCGGAATAAAGGCAAAATCATTCTTTTAGAACCACGACGGTTGGCTGCCCGCGCCGCAGCCCAGCGCATGGCCGATTTATTAGGCGAAAAGGTTGGCCAAACTGTAGGTTACCGGGTACGGTTGGAACGAGCCATTTCTGACCAAACCCAAATAGAAGTTGTAACAGAAGGCATTCTGACCCGGCTCTTGCAAGACGACCCCACCTTAGAGGGCATTGCGGCAATATTATTTGATGAGTTTCATGAAAGAAGTTTACAAGCCGATTTGGGCCTGGCTTTGGCTTTAGATGCCCAAATGGTACTTCGCCCCGACCTGCGTTTACTTATTATGAGTGCCACCTTAGACGCAACCGGCATTGGTAACTGGCTGGAGGCACCGGTAATCCGGAGTGTCGGCCGTATGTTCCCGATTGAAACCGTTTATTTAACGCCCCAGGAAGTCCACTCGGCAGGTAATTATCCGTCTGAGCGATTGGCCAAATTAGTGCCTAAAGCCATTATGCAGGCGCTTACAAAGCAACCAACAGGCGATATATTGGTGTTTTTACCAGGCCTTGGCGAAATGCGTTTGGTTGCCCGGCACCTCGAAGAGAAACTTGCCCCTACTACCGAACTGCACCTGCTGCACGGCGAATTGAGTTTGGCCCAACAAAGTGCCGCCATCAGGCCGGCAGCACCCGGTAAACGTAAAATAGTACTCAGTACCAGCATTGCCGAAACCAGTTTAACCATTGAGGGCGTTAAAACAGTTATTGATAGCGGTTTGGCTCGGGTGCCAAAATTTATTCCCCGCTCCGGCCTTACTACGCTGGTAACCGTACCCGTTTCGGTGGCGGCCGCCGACCAGCGCCGGGGCCGGGCCGGACGTTTAGGACCAGGTGTTTGCTACCGTTTATGGACCGCCGCCGACCAAATGCAACTACCCGAACGGCAAGCACCAGAAATATTAGAAGCCGATTTAAGTAGTTTTGCCTTGGAGTTGGCTATTTGGGGCGTTAAAGAAATTTTGGACCTGAAATGGCTGGATACACCACCCGCGGCAGCGCTAAGTTTGGCGCGCGATTTATTGTTTCGGTTAGGGGCTTTAGATGCTCAGGGTAAGCCAACCCTACACGGTAAAGATTTAGCCAGCTTAGGATTAGCGCCCCGCTTAGGCCATCTGGTAAGGCACGGACACGCTTTGGGTTTTGGAGCTACGGCTTGTGCCTTGGCCGCTTTACTGGCCGAACGCGATATACTAAAAGCTGTCCAGTCTGGCGCAACCGTTCCCTTACCCGACCTGCATTTACGCCTCGAAATTTTAGCTGGTCAGCGGCCGCCAACGCCCGGCTATGCCCCCGACGAAAATATTATCCGGCGCGTACGGGAACAAGCCCAGAATTTAAGGCAGCGTTTGCGGGAAACGAATAAAGACTTAAACCCGGATGCGGTGGGCTTGCTAACGGCACTTGCCTACCCCGAAAGATTAGCCCAACGCGAAAGCTCTGGCCGGGTACGATTAATAACCGGCCAACGGGCTAATTTACCTACCGAACTCTTTAACGAAGCCGAATTTTACGCCATTGCCCACCTCGATGGCGGCTCCAATGCCCGGGTGCTCCTGGCAGCCAGCCTTACTAAACCCGAGATACAAAAACACTTTGCGTCCCAAATAACCCAGGAGCCCGAAGTACGTTGGGAACAAAGCAAAGAACGCGTGATAACCCGGCAAATAACCCGATTAGGCGCCCTGATACTAGAAGAATCGAACTTAATAAATCCGGATCCAGATTTAGTGGCAACGGCTTTATTACAAGCCCTGCGGGAAAAAGGCATCGAACGTTTACCCTGGTCGGAGGAAGCCCGCCGTACCCAACAAAGGCTCCTTTTTTTACATTTCTTGCAACCCCACAGCTGGCCCAACATGACAAATGAAGCTTTGGCCGCTACCCTGGATAATTGGTTAAAACCACACCTGGCAGGAATTCGCTCGTTAGAGCAGGTAAACCGACTTAATCTAAACGAAATTTTACTTAGCAGCTTATCGTGGGCAGCGCAACAGGAACTGGAACGTTTAGCACCTAGTCACCTGGAAGTTCCCAGCGGTTCGCGTATTGCCGTAGATTATACCAACCCCGATACCCCGGTACTTGCGGTTCGGTTACAAGAAGTATTTGGCCTTTTAGATACGCCGCGCGTTGGTGGGGGCCAAGTGCCGGTACTTATGCACCTACTGTCCCCGGCTTCCCGCCCGGTGCAAGTTACCCGCGATTTAAGAAGCTTCTGGCAAACTGGATATTTTGAGGTCCGGAAAGATTTGCGCGGCCGTTATCCCAAACACCATTGGCCCGACGATCCCTTATCTGCCCCGCCTACCCGCGGCACCAAAAAACGACCAGGTTAAAAGGTTTTGCCCAAAGCATCAAGAAAATAAATGGGTAAATTAACTTCAGCAACTAAATAATATCTTAAAGTTTGAAAGTCCCCAAGCGGCAAGCACCAAATAAAAAAGCGGCCGCAGAAAATATATTCTGCGGCCGCTCTGTAAAAAGTGCGTTCAAGTGTGTGTGTGATTACGTCTTCTGTAACAGGAAATTAAAAGCTTAATTTACATAGCACAATTCCTGGTTCGAAAATTCCCGCGTTTCCGGGTTAAGTTCAACCGATATCTTTTTCCACAAATCAGTTAATTCTTCTAACCGGGTTATATCTAATTTTGGATTAATCAGGATTTGCATTTTCCAGAAGTTAGCCATTTCATCGGCAAACCGGCCCGCATCCTGCAAACTACAGAAAGGGCGTTGTTCAGAGTCAGCCACAAATTCTTCGGAAAAGAATTTGTTTACATCAAAAGGGCTCTCACAAAATAACACAAAAAAGTACGCACCCAGACATTTACTGCTTTCAGAAGTATTATTTTCTAATCTGAGTCGGAAGCTGAGTGTTTTGACTTCAATCATATAATTATCTGTTATTTTGGTGAATACTAAATTACTATGTCGAAGATAAAAGCATTTTTTTTAATTTCCACAAAAATTGTTATTTTCTAAGAAAATTACAACAAAAACAATTTTAATAAATATTATACGAGCCTAATATATAAATATTAAAAATAATTAATATATACCTTATATTATAGATAAAGGTTACACTTAATTAACAGCCTAATCAAATACATCTATAATATGCAAATTGAATTTTTTAAATATATAATAAAGTTTTATTTATATTTTATTCTGGACTTAAAACTTAATAAAATAAATAAAAATTATGCAAACCAATTTTAAACTTAAGATTTAACTTTTTATCACTATAAGTATTTAAGCCTAAAAAATATCTAAACTTGCATAAAATACGGCAGATTAATGCTTAAGCATTTAAGGGTAATTCTTGGGTAAAATATCCGGACTTATTTCGTCCTTCGAGTGCTTCGCTACAGTGGAGGCAAAACTTTTTAATTAGGTTTGAGGTAAAAATTACCGCTTACCCAAATGGCGCAACCCGCTTTTGTTAGCTTATTAATACCATGGAATATTTTTATCACCTTCCGGAACCGATACGTATTGCCTTTGTAACTTTTGCGATTATTGCCGGTAGTTTAATACTTGGTTCAATTATCAGATACCTGATTTTTAAATTAATCAGCACTTATCGCCGACAAAAAATACCCTTGCTTTCGGCGGCTATGCTGCAACATTTAAGCCGGCCCAGTTCTTTCTTTATTCCACTGCTCACCTTATCCTCGGCTTTGCCCCTGGTACCTTTAGCTCCCGGTCCGTTCGAAGTTTTGCGCCGGGTAGTAGAAATAAGTTTAATCATTACTTTTGCCTGGTGCCTTATAGAAGCCATTAATGTAGTTCAGGATCTTATCCGGAACCATTACCAAATTTCCAAAGCCGATAATTTCCGGGAACGGCGCTTACTTACGCAGCTACAGTTTATCCGAAAATTAGCCAAGGTTTTAATCTTGTTTTTTGCTGTTTGCCTGGTTTTAATGAGTTTTGCAACCGTCCGAAAAATTGGCACTGGGCTAATTACTTCGGCCGGTATCGCTAGTGTAATTATTGGTTTTGCCGCCCAACGCTCCATTGGTAATTTGCTGGCCGGCTTTCAGATTGCGTTTACCCAACCCATCCGGATTGATGATGTACTGGTTGTAGAAGGCGAATGGGGCCGTGTAGAAGAAATTACCCTTACCTATGTAGTTTTGCGCATCTGGGACGACCGCCGTTTAATTTTGCCGCTTAACTATTTTATCGAAAAGCCTTTTCAGAACTGGACCCGCAGTACATCGCAATTATTGGGCACTGTCTTTATTTACACCGATTATACCGTACCCATTGATGCTGTTAGAGCAGAATTAAAACGGGTAGTAAGCGATCACCCATTATGGGACCAACGTGTGTGTGTATTGCAGGTTACTGAATCGAAGGAAAGAACCCTAGAGCTTCGGATACTGGTAAGTGCCGCTAATTCGAGTATGGCTTTTGATTTACGCTGCGATGTGCGGGAAAAACTAATTACTTTTATTCAACAAAACTACCCCGAGAGTTTACCTAAAATGCGCACCGAAATGGTAACACCAAACCTGGCCCAAGCAATGGCCGCCGAAGCTTAGTCTTTAAATTACACCGGTGTAAAGCAAAGACTTCCGGAAAATACGCGCTCTCTAAATTAATCTTACTATTTGCGGCTGGTTTACCGGTCTAGATACTTTTTAGTATCTTCCGGTAAATTTATCCGGTATGAAAATTTGCATTTCTTTCTTGTTGCTTAGTCTGCTAATTGCTTGCCAGCCGCGCGTACCGGCTACCCAAACTGCTACAACAACTTTAAATAAATTTTCCGACACTACCCTCCAACGCATTTATACCTACCAGGACGAGCGAAAACCGGAAGCCTTATTGCCTTATCTAAAACATAAAAAAAGTAATTACCGGCAAGAGGCCGCTTTGGCACTGGCTTCGGTGCAGGCTCCCAATACCCGGCAAAACCTGTTAGCTTTGCTCCAGGACCCGGAACCGGTGGTGCGCCGGGCAGCCGCGTATGCTTTGGGCCAGCTCAGCGATACAACCGTTGCTTTTACCCTGCAGCAAATGATTATAACAGAAAAGAATGCCTCGGTCCGGGCCGAATTAGCCGAAGCGTTGGGTAAATGTGCCACGCAAAAAAGTCTGCACTTCTTAAGTTCGCAAAACTGGTTAAACGAAACAGAGAAAGCCGGTGTAGCCTGGGGCCTTTACCGGACCAACGCTAAAAAATTAGATTACTCTTTGGCGCTAACCCAAGCGGTAAAGTTATTGGCCGCTACCAATTCGCCGGCAACGCGCCTGGGTGCCGCCCACTTTTTAGCCCGCACTCCCAATCTTGCCCTTGCGGGTTTTGAAGCAAATATATTAGCCGCCGCGCAATCCGATACCAGTGCCGCAGTGCGCATGGCAGCCGCGCAGGCTTTAGGTAAAATTAACACCACAGCAGCTAAAAATGGGTTACTTGGTTTGGTGCAGTCCGACCCAGATTACCGGGTGCGCATCAATGCAATCCGGGCTTTAAGTAATGCTGATTTTAGTTCGGTAAAAAATATTATTTACCAAGCCCTAGCCGATAAAAATGTAAACACCGCCTTAACTGCTGCCGATTATTTAGTGGCCAAAGCACCCAACACTGAAGCCCAAACCTTGTTGCAAACTGCCGATAAAACCGCTAATTGGCGGGTTAAAGCAACGCTACTCGGGGCAACGCTTAAAAACCATCCGGATAAAACGCTGATTTCCCAGAAAATAAAAAATTTGTATGCGGCCTCTGTTAATATTTACAAAAAGGGTGCTTTACTCGCCGCACTGGGGCAGGATATTAATAATTATACTTTTATCCAGCAGGAAACTTTTAGCGCTGGTTCGCCAGTGTTGGCTACTTATGGGTTACAGGCCCTCGCGGACCTGCGGCAACAAAAAAACTTCCCGACTGCGCTGATTAAACCTTTTGCAGAAATTTTCCGGCAGGCTTTACAATCCGATGATATAGCCTTAATTGGCATAGCCGCCGGCTTATTAACTAATCCGGATTTAGGGTTTAAAACCGCTTTTCCTGATCCGGCCTTCCTGAAAGAAGTGCAGGCCAAACTTACACTGCCCAGCGATATGGAAACGTACCAGGAACTGGACAAAGCCATCAGGTATTTAAGCGGGCTACCGCCGGCCGCGGCTCCGGCCAACCCATTTACACACCCCATAAACTGGCAACTGGTAAGAACTTTAAAACCCAATCAGCAAGTTTCAATTACTACCGGCAAGGGTAATATTACCTTAACCTTGTTTACCGAAGCCGCTCCGGGCACGGTAGCCAATTTCGTACAATTGGCCCAAGCCGGCTTTTTTAATCAGAAAAATTTTCACCGGGTAGTACCTAATTTTGTGGTGCAGGGTGGCGATCCGCGCGGCGATGGCTGGGGCGGCACCGATTATGCCATCCGATCAGAGCTTGCTAATTTACGGTACCACCACGAAGGTTACGTGGGCATGGCCTCGGCGGGCAAAGATACTGAAAGCTGCCAGTGGTTTATTACGCATTCGCCTACGCCCCACCTCGATGGCCGCTACACAATATTTGCGCAGGTAACGGCCGGTATGGCGGTTGTTCACCAACTCGAAGTCGGAGATATTATCCAGTCGGTTAAACTAATTAATTAAGAAAAATAAAGTTAGATAAACCTGGCTAAATAATGTGTACACTTCTAATAAGAAGGCAAAAATTTGCGCAAT
>NZ_JBMQUD010000100.1:0-7258 GCF_057359045.1 Adhaeribacter sp. | reverse complement strand
TCATCTACCAAACTCTCGGCGTAAGCGCCAAACCACAAACCAAACGACGATGGCATGGCAATTTGTAGGTGCGTATAACCAGGCAGCAGTTTATCTTTATGCTCTTCGCTGAGCGAAATCAATTGGTCGAACAGTGCTTTTATACCATCTACTGTTTCCTGAATCTGGCTGCGAATAAATAATTTAAGGTCTAATAAAACCTGGTCGTTGCGCGAGCGGCCGCTGTGTATTTTTTTTCCGGCTTCGCCAATGCGGCGGGTAAGGAGTAACTCTACCTGCGAATGCACATCTTCCACGCCCTCCTCAATGGTAAACTTTCCGGCCTGAATTTCCCGGTAAATATTTTTTAACTCTTGCTGTACCAGTTCCAGGTCCTCGGCGGTCATCAAGTCAATCGACTGCAACATGCGGGTGTGCGCCAAAGAGCCCAGCACATCAAAAGGAGCCAGTAATAAATCTAGTTCGCGGTCTTTGCCAACGGTAAATTCTTCTACTTCCTGCTTTACTGCCGTTGCTTTTTGCCAGAGTTTCATGTTGTTGCGGTTGTACGTATTACGTTTTACGTGGTAAGTAATGGGTTTTAGTTAATGAAGCTGTTTAGTATATCGTGAAAAAGCCAAATATCTGCCGCCATTGGTGGTGTTATCACCGCCAATCTATTAGCCTTTGCTTTTTCTTTTTCTTTCCTGGGTCCCTACAGCTAGAGTTAAATTATTTCCCAAGCTTGATATTCTAACAGGTTCTATGCTTATAACTCTAATGAGAAGGCAAGTTAGTTAAATAATGGTTCTTTTATTTATGCTAATATGGGTACGTATCACGTAATACATCCAACATGCAACCTAAAATACCACCTGACTTAACAATTGTATATATAGCTGGATGCCTTCTTCTAACTCCCGGAAATAAATAAATTCGTCTGCGGTGTGGGAGCGGGCCGAGTCGCCGGGGCCCATTTTTAAAGATGCTACCGGAATTAAAGCCTGATCCGAAGTGGTAGGGGAGCCGTAAGTTTTGCGGCCAAGGGCCAGGCCGGCCTGTACTATTTTACTGCTTTTATCGATGCTGGACGACCGCAACCGGGTAGAACGTGGTGTAACTTCTGCGGCCACATGCTGTCGTATTATTTCTAATACTTCTTCGTTGGTGTAGCTATCGGTTACCCGCACATCTACGGTAAAGTTGCAGCGATCAGGTACTACGTTGTGCTGCGTACCCGCCTGAATAACGGTTACACTCATTTTTACCGGACCTAAATATTCTGATACTTTCGGAAACTGGAAAGTTTGAAACCAGTTTATATCCGGCAAAGCTTTATAAATAGCATTTTCCCCTTCTTCGCGGGCTGCATGACCAGATTTGCCGGTAGTAACACAATCTAAAACCATTAACCCTTTTTCGGCCACGGCTAAGTGCATTTCGGTTGGTTCGCCTACCAGGGCAAACTGAATATTGCCTAAATCGGGCCAGATACGTTCAATGCCATTCCGCCCCGAAATTTCTTCTTCGGCAGTAGCAGCTAAAACCAAGTTATAAGCCAGGTCTTTTTTCGGATAAAAATACAGGAAAGTAGCAATTAGCGCCACCAGACAGCCCCCGGCATCGTTGCTGCCCAAACCAAATAATTTGCCGTCTTCTTCCAAAGGAAAAAAAGGATCTTTGGTCCAGCCTTTATTGGGTTTTACCGTATCGTGGTGCGAGTTCAGGAGTATGGTGGGTAACGCCGGATTATAATGCTGGTTGAAAGCCCAAATATTATTTAATTGCCGTTGGGTAGGCACACCGCGGCGAACCAAGAAATTATTTATCAGATCAGCTGATTGGTTTTCTTCGCGGCTAAACGAAGGCGCAGCAATTAAATCTTTTAACAAAGTCAATGCTTCCTGGTAAAGAAAAGCTATTCCCTGATTTTCTGTCAAAATATTATCTGGCTTAGAATATTTGCTTTTAAGTACTCCCATTAAATATTCCGGAAATTAATCGTTTACGTAAAGGTTGCCTGCTTTTATCGAAGATTGCCGAATTCCTTTAATCAAGGCGGAGCTAAAACCAGAATGCTCCATTTCGTTTAAGCCGGCAATGGTACAGCCTTTGGGCGAAGTTACTTTATCAATTTCGTTTTCGGGATGGCTGTTGTTAACCAGTAAAAGCGCAGCCGCCCCTTTAGCCGTTTGCGCCGCCATGTGCAAGGCTTCGGCCGCGTGAAAACCAATTTCAATGCCGCCTTGCGAAGCCGCCCGGATGGCCCGCAAGAAAAAAGCAATACCGCAGGCACAAAGCGCCGTGGCCGAAGTCATAAGTTCTTCGTGAATTTCGATGGTTTCGCCAACTGTATCGAACAGCTCTTTTACTTTAGTTATATTTTCAGATGAAGCATTCTGGGAGGCAATACAAGTCATGGATTCCTGAATGGCAATGGCGGTATTGGGCATGGCCCGCACTACTTCTACTGTTTTGCCCAAACGGTTGGTAATATCGCTTACATTTACGCCGGAAGCTACCGAAATCAATAAATGCTTAGCCGGCTCTACAACCTCTTTAATATTATCTAACAAAATATTTAATTGCTGCGGCAACACGGCTAGTACCACAATATTCGCGAACCGAACCGCTTTTACATTGTCGTCGGTAATTTGGTAACCTTGTTCAGCCAGGTCGGCAATGGCCCGTAAGTTGCGCCGGGTAATAATTATCTGGCCAGGCTCGTATTTGCCGGATTTTACTAATCCTTTGGCTAAAGATAGACCGATATTGCCCCCGCCTAATATGGCGATTGATTCGTTATTAGTATTCATTACTACTAGAATTAATTATTTATACTAGGATTAAAGTAGAAAGGCAAAAACTTTTCAGATGGATTAAAATATTTATTTTTCAGCCAGAATCAATTCGGTGCCGGCCGTTTCGTTTTTCTGCAGAATATTCAGCACTTCATCGGCGTGGCAAATTAAAACCGACGTAACGCCGGCATCTATGGCTTTAAAGGCATTATCTAACTTAGGTATCATACCTTGCGCAATGGTGCCATCGTTTTTTAAAGCAGCGTATTGGGGCTTGGTAATTTGGTGAATAACCGAATTGTCGTCGTTTATATCCGAAAGAACACCTTTCTTCTCAAAACAATAAGTAAGCCGCGTATTAAAGTAAGCCGACAAGGCTACCGCCAGGGCAGAGGCAATGGTATCGGCGTTGGTATTTAATAAATTACCTTGTCCGTCGTGGGTAAGCGGGGCAATTACGGGCGTTAAATTATTTTCGAGTAAAAGCTGTAAGGTTTCTGCCGGAATGGCGTCTTCGGCAATATCGCCCACAAACCCGTAATCTATTTCTTTCACCGGGCGTTTGGTAGCCGGAATAATGTTGGCATCGGCACCGGTTAAACCCAAAGCGTTACAGCCGTTGGCCTGCAGTTTGGCTACAATATTTTTGTTTACCAAGCCGCCGTATACCATGGTTACCACGCGTAAAGTTTCGGCATCAGTTATCCGCCGGCCATCTACCATACGGGCTTCAATGCCCAGGCCTTTGCTTACTTCGGTGGCAATTTTACCGCCGCCGTGTACCAATATTTTGGGTCCGGTTATTTGGGCAAAGTCTTTTAAAAAAGAATCTAATTTGGCTTCGTTGTCGATGATGTTGCCACCAATTTTTATTACCTGCAGCGTATTTTTCATCAACGGCTTAAAAGTTAGATTCCAGCATTCTTTTTAAAACCACCTGCGCGGCCCACACCCGGTTACCGGCTTCTTTTATTACTAATGAATCCGGACTGTCCAGAATATCGGCTCCTAATTCCATATCGCGGCGCACCGGCAAACAGTCCATTACTTTGGCGCTATTGGTAATTCCTAAGCGGTCGCGGGTTAGCATCCAGCTGGGGTCGGTGGTAATTACTTTACCATAATCCTGGTACGATGACCAGTTTTTCACGTAAATAAAATCCGCGTCCTGCAAGGCTTCTTCCTGGTTGTAGGTAATGGTTGCGCCTTGGGTAAACTGCGGATCCAGTTCGTAGCCTTCGGGGTGTGTTATGGTAAAATCTACGTCGGCTTTACACATCCATTCGGCAAAAGAATTAGGTACCGCTTGTGGCAAAGCTTTCACGTGGGGTGCCCAGGTTAATACCACTTTCGGTCGGCGGCCTTGCGGCGCGTGCTCGGTTATGGTAATTAAATCGGTTAAACTTTGTAGCGGGTGGCGCGTGCCCGATTCCAGGCTTACCAAAGGCAAACCGGAAAACTTAATAAATTTATTCAGAATATCTTCGCTGTAATCGTCTTCACGGCTTTGCAGACCTGGGAAGGAGCGGATGCCCAGAATATCGAAATATTCGCCCATTACGCCGGCCGCTTCCCGGATGTGCTCCACGGTAGTGCCGTTCATGATTACGCCATCGCGGGTTTCCAGCGCCCAGCCTTCCTTGTCAATATTCATTACAATTACCTCCATGCCCAAATTTAAAGCCGCTTTTTGGGTGCTCAGGCGGGTGCGCAGACTGGGGTTCAGGAATATTAAGCCTAAAGTTTTGTTTTGGCCCAATTGTTTATGGGCAAACGGATTTTGCTTTAAAGTTAAAGCTTCCTGCACCAACCCGTTCAGGTCGGAAACATCGTTAACAGACGTAAATAATTTCATGCTTATACTAAGGACTTGGCTAAAATATTAGAAAAAGCTTCGAGGAAAACATCGGCTTCTTCTTTTTTTAAGTTCAGAGCCGGCAGAATACGCAAGGTATTTTTATTTGAAGCCGAACCGGTAAATATTTTGTATTTGTTTAAAAGTTCTTTCCGCAAATCTGCTACCGGATACGGCATTTCTACGCCTATCATTAAGCCTTGGCCGCGTACTTCCAACACACCTTCGGTCTGGCGTAACTTATCGATCAAATAATTACCAACTTCTGCCGCATTCTCTACCAGGTTCTCGTCTTTTAATACATCTAGTACCGCAATACTAGCCGCACACGCCAGGTAGTTACCGCCAAAAGTAGTGCCCAGCATGCCGTATTTTGCCTCAAATTTAGGACTTAATAAAATGCCCCCTACCGGGAAACCGTTGCCCATGGCTTTGGCCATGGTAATAATATCGGCTTTAACTTCGGAATATTGGTGCGCAAAGAATTTACCGGAACGGCCATAACCCGATTGAATTTCATCGAGAATTAAAATAATATTGTGCTGGTCGCAGAACGCGCGAATCTGGGTCAGGAATTCAGCAGTTGGTGTATAAACGCCGCCAATCCCCTGAATGCCTTCAATAATAACTGCACAATATTCTTCCGGATTCTGCACCTGCTGGAGCGCAGCAGCATCATTCAGAGGCAAAAACAACACCTCGTGCCCTTTGTTAATGGGCGCTTGGATCGATTTATCGTCGGTAGCTGCCACACCGGCCGAAGTACGGCCATGGAAAGATTTGCTAAACGAAATTACCTTTTTGCGGCCATTGTAAAACGAGGCGGCTTTCAGGGCATTTTCGTTCGCTTCGGCGCCGGAATTTATCAGGAACAAACTGTAATCGGGGTAACCGCATTGTTCTCCTAATTTATCGGCTAATTCCTGCTGCTGCGGAATTTTAACGGAATTGGAGTAAAATCCAATCTGGTTTAGCTGTTCCGTTAGTTTTTGTACATAGTGGGGGTGGCTGTGGCCAATGGAAATTACCGCGTGCCCGCCGTATAAATCCAAATATTTTGTGCCTTTCTCATCCCACACGTAAGAGCCTGCGGCTTTTACCGGCGTGATGTCGAAAAGGGGATAAACGTCGAAAAGTTTCATGTTTTTTAGGTTGTACGTGGTACGTGTTACGTTCTACGATTTTTTTCGCACTTGCTGTATCAGGTTTATTAGCTTGGCCCTAATTTTATTTAGTTGTTCTTCTAACTCTAAATATTCTTCGAAGGGCAAATAACTTAAATCTTTAGCAAGTAAAAGCAAATAATCAACTTCATTGGTTGAGCCTAAAGATATTTGCAGAAAATGCGCAAAATCCAGGTTGGTGTTTCTGCCGCAGCCTTCCGCAATATTATTTGGTATTGAAATACAGGCTCGCCTAATCTGGCTGGTTAAACCGTATATTTCTTCTTTTGGAAAGCCTTTTGACTTTTGATAAACACTTAGAGTCAATTGATGCGCATCCTGCCAAACTTTTAAGCTCTTATAATTCTGCATAGATCTTTGATTAAGTAAACGTAAAACGTACAACGTAATACGTAAAACTTAAATCAAAATCCTGAAGGTTTCAAATGCAAACCAGCCGTTTCGGCTAAACCAAAAATGAGGTTCATGTTTTGTACCGCCTGGCCGGAAGCACCTTTTACCAGATTATCAATCACACTGATAATGACCAGTTGATCGCCCACTTTGTCCACGTGCAGAATACATTTATTGGTATTAACTACCTGCTTTAAATGCGGGTTAACGGCCGATAAATGAACAAAAGGATGCGGTTCGTAATAATTAGTATACAGCGCCCTGGCTTCCTCTAGCGTTAAATCGCTCTGTAAATAAGCCGTAATTAATATTCCGCGGGTAAAATTGCCCCGGTAAGGCACAAAGTTAATGGCCGGGATTTCAGCGGTTTGTAACTGACCTAAGCTTTGCCTGATTTCGTGCAGGTGCTGGTGGTTAAATAATTTATAAGTCGAAATATTGCTGTCGCGCCAGCTAAAGTGGCTGGTTTCGGTTAAGCTCTGGCCGGCACCGGTAGAGCCGGTAATACCGCTAATATGCACCGGCGCATCTAGTTTGTTTTGGCTGGCCAATGGCAATAAAGCCAACTGAATACAGGTAGCAAAACAGCCCGGATTAGCAATATTTTTGGCGTTAACAATAGCTTCTTTCTGTAACTCTGGTAAACCGTACACAAACGTGCGGTCATCTAAATCAGCGGTAGGGGCTAAGCGGAAATCCTGGCTTAAGTCAATAATTTTAACCGCTGCCGGAAATTTTTGTCCTTCTAAGAATTTTTTAGCCGCGCCGTGGCCTACGCATAGAAATACCACATCTACCGCATCGGAATATTCGGTGCTGAAAGTCAGTTCAGTTTCGCCGAGCAAGTCGGTATGGACTTCGTAAACCGGACGGCCGCCGTTGCTAGAGCTATGGATAAAACTTATTTCGGTATTAGAATGCTGTAGTAAAATGCGCAGGAGTTCGCCGCCCGTATAGCCCGCACCACCAACAATGCCAACCCGAATTTTCTGGTCGGAGGTTTGGTTAGCGCTCATTTACTTTCTGGTAAATCATGGTTTGGTTAC